>JAFGGF010000198.1 GCA_016930735.1 Prolixibacteraceae bacterium | reverse complement strand
CCCCCCGGAAAGCGATTCGATGGGATTTTCCAGCTTGCTCATCTTAATAGAAAGCTGATTAGCATAATTTTCAGCTAACTGTTTTTCCTTAACAGGTGATAATATGCCATACGAAACGATTTTTTCTAAGGCAGCCAATGTCATATTTTTTTGAATATCCATGCCCAGAACAAGACCATTCCCTTTGCGATCTTCTGTAATGAATGCAATCCCTGACTTGATCGCCTCTCGCGGAGATTTTAGGTCCAATTTTTCACCTTCGAGCTCAACCGTGCCGGTACTATCTGCAGCAGCCGCGCCAAAAAGCGATTCCAACAGCTCAGTTCGACCCGCCCCAAGAAGTCCAGCAATGCCGACTAGTTCTCCACGTTTTACCTCGAATGAAACATCGGAAACTACTGGTGCCTTTGTTCGATCGACATGATACCGGGTAAGGTTTTTAACCTCAAAAATCGTTTCTTCTGGGGAGATTCTCTCCCGAACAAAAAATTGGTTTACATCACGCCCCACCATCATTTTAATCAGTTCTTGTCGAGTGATATCTTTGACTGATCTAACACCAACCATATAACCATCACGCAATACAGTTACCCTATCAGCCAATTCAAATACTTCAGCCATTCGATGAGAAATATAAATTATCGAAACGCCACGCGCTTTAAGCTTTTTTACGACTGAAAAAAGTATTTTTATTTCATTTTCGGAAATGGCAGATGTTGGTTCATCCATAATTAATATGCGTGCATTCAACGATAGCGCTTTACCGATTTCAACTATTTGTTGATGACCGACCCGTAGCTGGGAAACCGGGAGCGTTACTTTTGCAGTGAAATGGAGGTCAGCCAATATTTCTGCTGATTTTTTGTTCATTTCTGAATAATTCACGATTTCGCCCAGAAAAGCAGGTTCTCGACCCAAAAATATATTTTCGGCAACTGTCAATTCAGGTACTAGATTCAGTTCCTGGTAAATAATGCCAATTCCAGCGTTTTCAGCATCTTTGGTATTTTTGAAATAAACCTCTTTATCATCAATAATAATTTTACCGGACCAGGCAGTATGCACACCAGCCAAAATTTTCATCAAAGTTGATTTGCCAGCACCATTTTCTCCCATAAGTGCCATGATCTCACCCGGCTGAATTTCAAAATCCACCCCATGCAAGACCCGCACCCCGGAGAATTCTTTGGTGATGTTTTTCATTTGAAGCATTGGTTTCATTAGAATTTTGCCCGACTTCATTTTTTAAAACTTTCAAATCCTACATTGCTGTCATACTCGTTAAGGTTTAATTTGTAATATCATACCTATGAATACAGGCATCTCTTAACTATCTGTTAATATAACGATTCCTGCATCCGCAGGAATGACAGCAGATTTCACATTTTAATCCTTAACAAGTATGTTTGGAAGCCGCTGAAGCGATTACGATCCAGCTTTTTAAATTTTACCACCACAATGAATCGTGGTGTTGTTTCAAGAGCTACTAAGATATAAAAATAAGGTTTAATAGAAAAAAAGTTACAATCGACAGACCAAGCCAGTGGCAAAAAGTTAATGGCTTATTCGTAAAGCACCAACTCTTTACTTTCAAACGGATTGGGATAAGCCGTTATCCATACCTCAGGCTTCAAATTTTCTACATTCTTTTCTGAAATCAAAACTACAGCATCTATTTTTTTCCCAACCATGTCTTCAGTTAAAGGTACATAATAAGTGTAGTTTTCCTTCATGGAAACGTTTTTATATTCCCAAGTATTACTGGGGAAGGATACGCTACGGTCGGGCGATCCCACCAATTTACCATCAACACGAATAGCAGCATAAGCGCCTTCATCACCATGTTTTCCATTAATAGCGATGGCAAGATAACTCCCTTTAGCAAGCTCGTCCAACTGAAACGATGTTGAATAAGCACTGACTGTTTCCTTCATACCATAAGGGAAAAACAGGTTTGATGCTCGCCATTGTGAACGGTCGAGTTTCTCACCGTTAAAAAATCCTTCAATTTCAGCAATACGAGCAGGAGCACCTTCAATACGAACATAGCGGGCAAATTTTTCTTCATAAAGTCTGGCAATCGCCGTGTATCCCAAATCACTCCAGCTTCCTATTTTTTCCCATGTTTTTAATTCTTTGGAAATTTCTGCTTTATTTTCTTCAGCAAAACTATTCAGGGAGCGATTATTATTTCTTGCTTGAATATCCTGTATTTTAATCACCAGTTCATCAATATTTATTACTTCGCCAAAATCGATGCGCAGCGCTGCACCCTCGTATCTTGCAATAAAGAACGTATTCATATCGCCGTCAAATAAATTTTTATCCCAGATCGCACGATTGATGAACATGGGTTGGTCCAGGAACGCCTGACGAGCTTTTTGCACACAAGGGATATTGCTGGGTCCTGATCGTTGCAGTGAGCGGATTTCCAGCGCATTATTATCCGCAGCAAAACAGGTCGCTTCGTAAAGTGCTTCCGCATCTTCCGGCACATCGCAGGGTTTTAGATCACCAATTTTTCTGTGCCGTGCTTTTTTGAGAGATTTTCCCGGGAATTTAATGGATACTTTTTTATCTTTAATAATTTCATCTAATGGTTTTCCATCTAACGTTGCTTTTGAGAATTTTTGATTAT
>JAFGGF010000032.1 GCA_016930735.1 Prolixibacteraceae bacterium | reverse complement strand
GTATTTTTCTTTTTTATAGAAATTTCGATTTTTTTAAGCAACCGTTCCTTAAATATTTTTTTCTCAAAAATATCCATAACTGTAAGGGCAAACAAAATAATAACAACAGCAATTACACTGATCATATACATTCCTGCTCCGATAGCCAGACCAACAGCGGCTATAGTCCAGATCGATGCAGCAGTCGTCAGGCCTTTAACATCGGCACCAAATTTCAGGATGGCCCCTGCACCCAGAAAACCAATCCCTGAAACTACCTGGGCGGCTATCCTTCCCGGGTCTCCATTCTGAAAATCAGTAAAAACCTGAGGTATAAAAATCGAAAGCATCATTATCAAGGTGGCTCCAATACAAATTAAAATGTGCGTCCTCAGACCAGCCGGCTGGTTATGGGCTTCTCTTTCAATTCCTATTACTGTTCCTACGATAAAACTGATAAATAACCTGAGCAATGCTGTTTCCCAGTTGATCTCATTTGAATATATAATTTCATTTAAAAAGTCCATGACATAATATTTGGTTAACCGAATTTCGCAAAAATTATTGAGTTTTTTTCCGATTCACCAAAAAAGCACACCTTTGCACTGTAATGAGAAACATTTTAAAAAGTACAACATTTCTGGCTATAATGGCCTGCTGGCTTTGGTCAACAGCTTTTGTTGGTGTAAAAATCGGACTGGAATACCAGACACCACTACAATTTGCCGGCACCAGGTTTTTTATTTCCGGAATTGCCTTAATTGTAATTTTCGGGAATTTAAAGAAGTATTTCAACGAACTGAAAAAATACCGAAACTTTATTATAAAACTTGGTTTTATTCAAATTTTTCTTCAGTATACTTTTTTCTATTCCGGGATGAACCTTGTGCCGAGTGCACTGGGCGCCATGATTATAGGCTCATCGCCGCTTTTTATTGCTGTGGTTTCACACTTTTCATTTCATAACGATAAAATTTCACCGCTGAAGCTGGCCAGTATTCTGATCGGGGTTATTGGGATTGCCATTATTACAATCGGTAAAAAGAAAGTTGAAATGGGAGGATATGCTGAACTGATCGGAATAATCCTGCTTTTTATTAATAATTTGATTTCGGGTTATGCCAATGTTATTATTGCAAAAAAATCGGCCGGCATTTCTCCGATGGTTTTAAGCTCTACAACTCTGATCCTCGGTGGTATTCTTTTATACATTGTTTCAATCCCTGTTGAAGGGATCGATTTATCGGTAAAACCATTAAATTATTATTTATCACTTGGCTGGCTGAGTTTTCTTTCGGCTGCTGCATTTACAATCTGGTACCACCTGTTGCAAAGGCCCGGTGTAAAAGTTTCGTTCCTGAACATCTGGAAATTCCTTATTCCTGTTTCAGGAGCTATCCTAAGCTGGATAATTATTACAACAGAAAAGCCTGAAACTGTTTCTATTGTTGGGATGGCGGTAATTACTGTTTCACTGGTTCTGCTGAATTATGCCAATCGCAGGTATGCAGCAAAATAAAACTGTAATATTCTGTTAAATTATAATACTTATTCCCATTGTACAAAACCAAACTTAACAATGAAGTGTAAACTGATTATCCTTTTTTTAATTATTCTGTTAGGAAAAAACACCTACTCTCAAAAAGAAATTATCGCTATTAAAGCCAATAATCCTCCTGTAATTGATGGTGTTCTGGATGATGCAACCTGGAACCGGGCCAACCGTTTTACAAACTTCACCACCTTTATTCCCGACTTCGATAAACAAATGCCGGAAAAAACAATTACATGGTTAACTTACGATGAAGCTAACCTGTATTTTGCATTTCAATGTTTCGACAGTGAACCCGATAAAATTAAAGCAACTGTTTCAGCCCGCGACCAGATCCTGGATGATGATTTTATTTGTATAAACCTTGACTCACATAACGATCAGCAATCGTTGTATGCTTTTTATGTAAATCCGCTTGGGATTCAGGCTGATACACGTTTTGCCGCAGGAAAGGAAGACATCAGTGTTGACCTGGTTTGGTACAGTGCCGGTAAACTCAACGATGACGGATATTCCATAGAACTAAGCATCCCTTTAAAAAGTATCCGGTTTGCAAAAGGCGATACTATTACCATGGGGCTATTCCTTGAAAGAATGATTGCAAGAAGTAAAACCCATGGTTCAATTCCAAGACTTGATCCGGAAAAGGGTTATGCATTTCTTACTCAGTTAATGCAGGTAAAATATCCGGGGATTAAACAGGAAAGGCTTTGGGAAATTCTGCCTGCCGTTACTTATACTCATTCCGATATCCGGGAAAATGGGGAAATGGTTAAAGACAAACGCAAACCCGATGCCAGCCTGACACTTAAATACGGAATTACTTCAGACCTGATACTTGATGCAACTTTAAATCCCGACTTCAGCCAGGTTGAAGCAGATGCCGGCCAGGTTGATGTAAATCTTCGATATGAACTTCTTTATCCTGAAAAAAGGCCATTCTTCCTTGAAGGGATAGAAAAATTCAATATTGCAGCAACTCAAACATCCACAATTGACCCTATACAGTCGATGGTGCATACCCGGACTATCGTTAATCCGCTAACAGGAATCAAACTTTCAGGGAAAGTGAGCAAAAAAGATGAAGTGAATCTTTTATATTCTGTTGATGAAATACCAGGAGAAATTGAATCAGATAAATATAAGTATGCGCATTTTCCATTGATCCGTTATAAACGTAATCTGAAAGATGAAAGTTTCCTTGGATTTTTATACACCGGGCGGGAAGCTGAACAGGCAGGAAACAGGGTTTTTGGTGTTGACGGACAGATCAGGTTAAACAAATCAACCCTGCTTGAATTTAATGGTTTTAAAAGCCAGACAGAAATTCTTTCCGAAAAAAAATCCGGAAAAAGTTATGGCGTTTTATTGGGTCACGATACAAGAAATTTTTTTTACAACCTTTCATTCAAAAATGTGGATCAGGATTTTCATGTTGAAACCGGATACATTACCCGAACCGGACTTTATCAGGCTTCCGGCTGGTTTATGCCCAAATTTTATCCCGGGCAAAAAATGATAAACCGCCTCGATCTTGAACTTTTTGCCAACTTATCGCACGACAGGATTTATAACATGAATGAAAGTTACAATTTTGTTTCGATGCAGATTCAAACCCAGGGTCGTGGAATATTAAAAATAAAATATTATTTCGGCAATGAAGTTTTTCTGGGAGAAAGATTTAAAAAAGGAGGGTTAAATGTTTTGCTTGGTGGAGCAGCAGGAAACTGGTTTAACGGATGGGTGGTTTACCGCCGGATGGATGGAATCTACTATTCGGCAAATCCGGCTGGCGGTAAATATACGTATATAACATCTTTGCTCAATTTTCAGCCAATGGCAAAATTGAATGCCGAATTCAGTTTTGCATGGTACGATTTTCTGATTAACGGTGAAACGGAAAAAATCTTTCATTATCCACTGGAAAGGCTGAAAGTAAGTTACCAGTTTAATAAATACCTGTTCCTGAGAGGAATTGCTGAATATAATGGAAACAGCAAAAAGTTGCTGACTGACTTGTTGTTATCATTTACTTACATTCCTGGAACTGTAGGGCATATCGGTTATGGCTCGGTATTTCAACAAATGACCAGTGAACTGGAGTTTTTTGACGATCAGATTCATCCCGTGGAACAACAACGTGGAATTTTTATAAAACTATCGTATCTGATCAGGTCATAATTTGATTGGTTATTTTTGAAGCTTAACAGTTGCTCTGTTCATACAACAACCATTATCCAAAATTTACCTTAGTTTACAACTGATTACTATTAATCCCTAATAAGGGTTTCATTATACTATTCATGTCATTAAATCCGTTATTGATAGACAGGAGTAGGATATTAAAACCAAATAGTATATTTTGCACATTTAAATCGCTTCTTTAAAATTTTAAACTATAAACCAAAAACTCATGAAACAATTAACAACACTTAACCTGAAAAATTCACATTTATTAATTTTCATTTTTATTATCGTAGTTTTTAATCAGAGTTGTAAAAAACAGGAAATGTCTCAATGGCGCGGAGTTGATAGGTTCGGGCATTATGACGATGTTCAAATTGCCGATGAGTGGCCTGAAAACGGACCCGAAATGCTTTGGGTTACCGAAGGAATAGGTAATGGTTTTGCAGCTCCGGTCATTTTAAACGATATAATATTTGTAAATGGTGAAATCGATAGCATCAGCTATTTATTTGCATTTGATTTAAATGGTAACCTTTTATGGAAATCACCCAATGGACCAGAATTTATGGGTGAAGGATTTTCAAGTACATATCCAGGTGCACGTTCAGCTCCAACAGTAATTAAAGATCTGGTTTACACTTCATCAGGAATGGGTCGGATTGCCTGTTTCGATGCCAACACCGGTGATGAAGTATGGGCTGTTGACCTGGTTAAAGAGCTTGGAGGTACAGATAATTATTTTGGATATTCTGAATCGGTTGTTGTTGATGACCAAAAAGTATATTGTTTCCCCGGAGGCAATAAAAATAACGTTGCTGCATTTGACCGGTTAACAGGGAATATCGTCTGGACATCGGAAGCATTGCGCGATACTTTTGCTTATTGTTCACCAATCCAGGTCGACCTTGGTTCAAAAAAAGTCTGGATTACCACTTCACGCCACCACCTTTTTTCTGTCGATTGTGAGACAGGAGAAGTACTGGGAACCTATACTCTTGAAGGTTATGAATATGACGGAGAACATTGCAACAGCCCGGTTTATTCCGATGGTTTTATTTATTTTATTGCCAATGATATACCGGGAAGAGGAGCAGTAAAACTGGAACTATTGCCGGATGGAAAAATTACTGAAGTTTGGTCAAATAAATCAATACGAAATAATTTTCATGGATTCATCGTCTATGAGAATCATTTATTAACAACTATTGAAGGGAACTGGCTCAAAGCATTAAGCCTTGAAAACGGAGTCGTTACCGATTCAGTAAAAATCGCTACCGGAAGTATAATTGAAGCGGATAACAAGTTAATTTGTTACGGTGCCAATGGTGATTTGAACCTTGTTAAATTCAACAACAATAAATTTGAAGTCTCGAGTAAATTCAAAGTTGACAAAGGGACAAAACATCATTTCTCATATCCGGTTTTAGCCAAAGGAATCATGTACATCCGGCATGGCGATGCTTTAATTGCTTATAATTTGAAATAGGAATATATTTATATTCCATAGTTAACTCAAACAATCATGGATCACTCGTTAACTAAAAATACGACTTATGAACACCGTTTTTTAAAACCTGCTGCATTATTTATTGGAACATTGGGAATGCTATTTGCCGGAATAAACTGGCAAATAGGAATAGCTGCCTGGGTTGCACCGGTCTTCCTGCTTTATTATACCCGCCATACCAAAGTGAAAGGTTTTTTCCTTTTGTTTATTTTCCTGTTTTTTGCCGGCGCTCTTCAAACCGACAGTAATAAGTTCAATATTTTTGTTTTGTACATTATAAACGGGCTCATATTAGCGGTTGCCTTTACATCGATTTATATCATCGATCGCTTACTTCATAAAAGGAGCAACAGATTTTATACAACACTTATTTTTCCTTCGGTGCTGACACTTTTTGAATTTGTGTTTACATCCAAATTAGGAACCATGGGAATGGTAGCTCACACTCAGTATCATTTTAAAGCATTTATTCAATTGGCTTCACTTACAGGAATTTATAGCATAACTTTTATAATAGCCTGGCTTGCATCGATAGTCAACTGGCTCTATGATAATAAATTCAGTCCTAAATCTATCATAAAAGGAAGTTATATTTATGGAAGTATTTTTATCGCTATTATTATTTTTGGATTCATAAATCTATCCTATTCAACAAAAGGCTTCCAAAAAGTAAAAGTTGTAACTATCTCATGCGATATTGACCTTCATAAAATATTTTTAAACGAACAGGAGACATTTGAAGAATACATTAAAAATCCTGAAACTAAAATTCCATCAGGAATATTTGCCGACCAGTCAGCAATTAATAAAATGGTTGACCGGACAAAAGATGCTGCGGATCAGGGTGCAAAAATAATTGTATGGAATGAAGATGCCCTGATTCTGAGCAGCAATCAGGCTGAAGCTCTTTTAAGCCAGATAAAAATTATTGCCCATGCTAATAATGCCTATATTCTTCCTGCATTTCTTGTTGAAAGCCACGAGGGTGAAAAACCTTTTGATAATAAATGTATTTTGATTACCCCTGATGGAAATATAGGCTGGGAATATTTAAAATCACATCTGGACCCCGGAGGTGAACTTCAGATAGTAAATGCCGGCAATTCAGTTATTCCTTTTATTGATACAGAATATGGAAGAATTGGTAGTGTGATTTGTTATGACCTTGATTTTCCGACCTTTATCAGGCAGGCAGGTAAGAACAATATTGATATAATGCTGGTGCCTTCTTACGACTGGAAAGGAATAACTCCGCTTCATCCCCGTATGGCTTGTTTTGAAGCACTTCAGAATGGATTTTCCCTGATCAGGGCAAATGGCGCTGGTTTAAATATCATTACCGACAGCCATGGAAGTATCCTCTCAGAAATGAATACTTTTAACTCAGATTATAAAATACTGATGGGAGAAATTCCCTTAAAAGCAAACACAACTGTTTACTCAAAAATTGGAAATATTTTAGTTTTTTTTGCCTTTATTTTTATTGCATTAATTTCAGTATTACGGATATTTAATAATAAAATTACTCAATAACTGACTAATCATGGAAATAACCGATTTAACTCAGGAATATTACCATTCATATTTTTGTTGCCTCGAAGAATGGTCGGACGATATAAAAGAAGCCGGAAACCACAAAGAAGAATGGTTTAACAAAATGAAGGATAAAGGGCTTAGGGTGAAAATTGCCATCGACGATGGGAAAGCCTGCGGAATGATCCAGTATGTCCCGGCGGAATATGCAAATTTCGATGTAAAAGATATATACTTTATCTATTGTATCTGGGTTCATGGCCATAAACAGGGAATCGGGAATTATCAGAAAAAAGGTATTGGTAAAAGGTTGCTCCAGGCAGCCGAAGATGACGTAAAAATGCTTGGGAAAAAAGGAATTGCTGCCTGGGGCATTTCCCTGCCATTCTGGATGAAAGCATCTTGGTATAAAAAACATGGCTATAAAAAAGTTGATAAAGACGGGATGGCTGTATTATTATGGAAACCATTTACAGACGATGCTGTTGCTCCAAATTGGATTAAAGAAAAAAAACGCCCTGGTAAAAATAAGAACGAAAATAAAGTTACTGTAACTTCTTTCTATAATGGGTGGTGCCCTGTTCAAAACATGGTCTATGAAAGGGCTAAACGCGCATCAATTGAATTTGAGGACAGAGTTATTTTTAACGAAATCAACACCTTCGATAAAAACAACTTTAAGGAATGGGGTATTTCCGATGCACTTTTTATAGATGGCAAAAAAATAAACACGGGCCCTCCTCCTTCCTTTCAGAAAATATATAAAAAGATAAAAAGCAGGGTTAACAAACTTCAGAATATCAGTTGAAAACGCCGTTTGGAACACAGCCTTAAACAATATATCTTTGCTGGTCATCATTGTTCCGATATTTCGGACTGAATAAATTTCTGTAATGTCATTAGCTGAAGAAATAATTGCTGAATTAAAAAAACATGATGTTGATTTTATACATTTTGTTGATATTTCGAAACTGCCGGAGAATCTGAATAAAAACTTTCCGGTGGCCATTTTATTTGGCATTTACCTGACACCTCAATACCTTAAAAAAATATTCGATACACCGGAATTCGTTAAAAAAATGGTTCAGAATGACGAGACCAACCAGGATGAATTTCATCTGAAAGAAATAAAAACCGATGGGCTGGCAGATTTTCTGGCTGACCTTATTCAAAAAAAGGGATTTAAAGCATATTCGCAATCGGAAAAAAATATTGACAAGACCGGATATTACAACAAACGGGAAAACAGGACTCCCCTGCCCCATAAAACCATAGCTCTTATGGCTGGATTGGGATGGATCGGAAAAAACAACCTGCTTGTAACGCCTGAATTCGGAAGTGCCATCAGCATGTGCACTGTTTTAACAAATGCCCCGTTAAAAGCTGAAGTACACAAACCAATCGACTCGAAATGTGGCAACTGCCGGATTTGTATCGACAAGTGCCCGGTGGATGCTTTAAAAGGAAAGGCATGGGATTACTCCGTCCCAAGGGATGAAATTGTTGATGTTTATACATGTACAACCTGTACAGAATGCCTCGTCTTTTGCCCTTTCACACAAAAGTATATGAATAAAAATGGAAGCGTTCCGTAATTTTTTAAATAAGTACACTTCAATTCCTGAAAATGAATGGCAGCAAATATGGTCTGCTTTTGAAATGAAAAAATTCAGGAAAAACGAAATGATCCTTTCGGAGGGACAGATTTGCAGGTTTTTTTATTTTATGGAACTGGGAATGATCCGCTTTTTTATAAATAATGATGGTGAGGAAATAACCAAATTTTTCACAGTTGCTCCTTATTGTTTTACATCGAAGGAAAGTTTCAGGAATCAGAAACCTGCAACAGAAAATATTCAGGCCCTTGAAAATATTGTGGCCTGGCAAATCAATCTCGGACAGGCAAATAAACTTCTGAAATTAAAATCATGGGAATCTTTTACACGGAAGTTTATGCATGAAGTTCAGACGTATACCGAAGAATTATTGCTCGAAAGTAAAACCCAAACTGCTGAACAACGCTATTTCAATCTTCAGCAAAAATACCCTGAATTAATAAATAAAATTCCTTTAAAACATCTTGCATCATTTCTGGGAATTGCCCCCCAATCGTTGAGCCGGATTCGAAACAGAAATAAATAATTTTACTTTAGTCATGGTGAGCTTGTCGAACCATGATTATCCTTCTTCCTAAGGAGTCCCTTCAGGGGACAAGCTCAGGATGACTATAGAATTTTCAATAATTAACATAGGTGAAGTAAATTGTAATTTTGAATTCTGATATTTGCGCCCGGAAATTTAAAATTCTCTGTGAATCTCTGTGCCTTCTCTGTGTGACTCTGTGGTAAAACCTTAAATAATTTCACTGAGAACCTCAAAGAAGCTCAAAGTTTCACAAAGGAAAAGTGAAAAAAGAAATACAATTACAATGGCAAGTTTTAAAAGCAGGATATTCAATTTAATAATGCGTAACCGGCATCTGATGCAGGGGAAATGGAAACGTGAGGTTTTTGATATGGATACTTCCATTAAGGATTTTCGCGACTTGTGTGAGAAGGGTGCAGCCAGATTTGGTAAACTTCCGGAAGGATTAAAAGTAAAGGCAGAAAATATCGGGAGAATGAAAACTGAATGGCTGATCCCCGAAGGTGCGCCTTCTGAAAAAGTAATTTTGTATGTACATGGCGGAGGTTATGTTTCCGGCTCGTGCAATGACCACCGGGGAGTTGTATCCAAATTGGCTCAAAATACCGGAATTACCAATTTCCTTTATGAATATCGTTTAGCCCCTGAGTTTCAGTTTCCGGCGGCCGTCGATGATTCAGTAATGGCTTATAATTTTCTTCTTGATAAAGGTTTTAATCCTGAAAATATTCTGGTTGTTGGAGAATCGGCCGGAGGAGGTTTAACATTGGCTTTGTTGCTGGCTTTAAAAGAAAAGAATATTCCTCTGCCTGTTGCAGCGGTGGCCATTTCACCATGGACCGACCTGACCTGTTCAGGAGATTCATACCGTACCAAAAATGAAAAATCGGTAGCGCCTTTAAATTCATGGTTTGTTTTCCGAAATCATTATGCCGG
>JAFGGF010000197.1 GCA_016930735.1 Prolixibacteraceae bacterium | reverse complement strand
GAAGAAATTCCGGCGGTGCCAAAATACATTCAGGAATGGGAGAGCCCATTTGGACCTGAAAGTGAAAAATATCCTTTGCAGGCCATGGGGCACCACTATATGCCAAGAGTTCATTCAACTCATAGCAACAATGAGTGGACCATGGAAGCATTTCCGCAACGGATTTTTATCAATCCACTGGATGCTGAAAAAAGAGGGATCAGAAACGGCGATAATGTAAAAATTTACAACGATCGTGGCACGGTCATTTTACCGTGCAGGATAACTAAAAAAATAATTCCGGGAGCCGTTGACATCCCCCAAGGAGCCTGGTGGCAACCTGATATAAACGGAAATGACATTGGCGGAAATGTAAATACCTTAACTTCAAAACACTGGACACCTATAGCATTTGGCAATGCCCAGCATACCATCATGGTGGAAGTTGAAAAATACAGGGAGGAAAGTCATGGATAAACAAATGGCATTTTATTTCGACTCATCGGCCTGTTCGGGATGTAAAACCTGTCAGGTGGCGTGCAAGGATAAAAACGACCTTCCGGTTGGAATCCGCTGGCGGCGAGTGTATGAAATTAGCGGGGGAGGCTGGGAACAGGAGGGAGATACCTGGGTTTCAAAAGTGTCATCCTATTTCCTTTCCCTTTCGTGTAACCATTGCGCCAACCCGGTTTGCCTTACTTCCTGCCCTACAGAAGCCATCGTAAAACGCGATGACGGAATTGTGGTTATCGATCCGGAGCGATGCATGGGATGCCGTTATTGTGAATGGGTATGCCCGTACAGTGCTTTGCAGTTCGATAAACAAAAAGGGCAAATGACAAAATGCGATTTTTGTTTCGATTACCTCGAAGAAGGAAAACAACCTTCTTGCGTGGCTGCCTGCCCGATGCGTGCTCTCGATTTTGGAGAGATCGAAGTATTAAAGGGTAAATATGGGGATACAATAAATATTTATCCCTTGCCCGATCCAAAAATCTGTAATCCTTCATTACTGATTACTCCGCATAAAAATGCAGATGCCGATTCGTATGAAATTGTAAACAGGGAGGAGGTAAAAAATGGTTGATCATGTTTGGCCGCTGGTATTTTTTACAGTTCTGGCGCAGATGGCTGCCGGAGGATACCTTTTCCTTAAAATCAGCCGGTTTTTACCTGCACTGATGTCCTTTCCAAAAAGCATTTATAAAAGAACGTTGACCGTTTTACTGATCATTGCTTCTGCAGCTCTGCTGATCTCTTTTACACATCTGGGGACACCAAAAAATGCCATATTCGCTTTATGTAATTTCCGGACTTCCTGGTTGAGCAGGGAAGTATTTTTTATGGCTGCCTTTGTGGGAATCCTCCTTTTTGAAAATGTTTTTTTCAGGTGGTTTTCGAAATCAGCTTCTGTTTCAGCGATCATTTCTGTTGTTGGATTACTAATCTTAACCTCTCTCGTTTTTTCCATGGCGAAGATTTACCGGCTTGAAACAGTTATTTCGTGGAACAATAATTATTCACTGCTTAACTTTTTTAGTACAGCCCTGCTTTCCGGAATATTTCTGCTGATTTTTCTTAATCCTTTAAAAAATAAGGGAAACATAAATTCAATGTTGCTTACTTCCATCGCTTTTCTGATTATTCAACTGGTATTATTCTTTGGATTTTCTCCGGCAACAGGAAACTGGAAAACCATTGGAATTGTTTTGTATGTAGTTGTATTAATAATTGTCAAATTACAGATCCTTAAAGTTTTCCCTCAAAACAGAATTATTTCGTTTGTGATTATTATTTTACTGGGTTTAGCCATCATCCTTGAAAGATACCTGTTTTATATTTCCTATCAGAACGTGGGAATTTAAAGAACCCATCCTTTTATTTATTAATCCGGAAACAAATTATTTCAGGCTAAAACAAATACTGTTCTGGTTTGTCAATCTAACAGGATAACCTATTTTTATATTTTAAATTTTTCAGAAGATGAAAACAAAACATTGGCTTCTTATTACATTACTGTCTATAGGATTTAACCTGTTTGCACAGGATCAGGCTGTCAGCACCTATTACCTGATCCGACATGCCGAAAAGGAAAAAACCGTAGGTTCCAATCCTGCTTTAACTGAAGAAGGAAAAGCCCGGGCTGAAAAATGGGCTGAAATATTCAGGAATATTAAATTTGATGAAATTTATTCTACTGAATTTACCCGTACATGGGAAACCGTAAAACCTACAGCCGAAAAACAGGGACTGGAAATACATCCTTACGATCCGGTTTTAATCGATGCAGCAAAATTTAAGGAAGATACAAAAGGTAAAACGATTCTGATTGTGGGGCACAGCAATACCATTCCCGGTTTTGTAAACGACCTGATTGGAAAGGACAAATACAAAGACATTGAAGAATCGAATAATGGTAACCTGTATATCGTTGAGATAATTGGAGATATTGCAACTGATAAAGTTTTGTATTTAAATTGAAAGAAGTGTCATACTGAGCTTGTTGAAGTATGATTATCAGTTTTCGACAGGGCTCAGACTGACAACATATATTTTTAATCAAAATTCTGTGATAAACAGTTTGAAGCCTTATATATTATTTTTAGTATTCCTATCTGGAACCATAATATCTTATGCTCAAACCACAAATCCCGGAACCGACACGCTTTTTATGCCCCGCGAGGTTGTTTCGGTTTATATAACCATGACTGACGCTGACAAGGCATTTTTACTTGCAGACGAAAACAAAAACAGCGAGGAATACCTCCCTGCCACTTTTCGTTTAAAAAACAGCCTGATTGATACTACCCTTTCTGATGAGGTCGGGATCAGGCTCCGCGGGAATACTTCACGCAGCCATCCAAAAAAATCATTCAAAATAAAATTTAAGGAATTCGAAGGTTCGAAGTTTTACGGTCAGAAGAAACTGAACCTGAAAGCCGATAACAACGATCCTTCGGCTTTACGTGAAATGATGACGCTTCGTATGTTTCGTGAAGCAGATGTGCCGGCAGCCCGCTCTTTTCATACAAAAGTTTATATGAATGGCGAATACATGGGGCATTACATAAATGTGGAACAGATAGACGATGAGTTTGCCCTGACACGTTTTGGTAATGATACCGGGAACCTTTACAAATGCAGTTGGCCAACCACTCTCGAAAACGACGGGCAGATCTATAACGAAACTCAATACGAACTTGAAACCAATAAGGATATAAACGACCGAAGCATTCTTGCCAATTTTGTCAGGGTGCTGAACGAAACTGCAGATGAAGATTTTAAAACTGAAATCGAAAAGGTTCTGAATGTAAATAGTCTTATCAACTATTTTGCTGTGGAAGCGCTGACCGGGCACTGGGACGGTTATTCCTACCTCAAAAACAACCTGTATATTTATGAAAATCCTGTAACCGGGCTGGTCGAAATAATTCCCTATGATGTTGATAATACTTATGGGATCGACTGGATAGGTCGCGACTGGGCACAGCGGGACATAACCGACTGGGCTAAACACGACGAACCCAGACCATTGAATACACGGATTCTTTCAGTTCCTGAATACCGGGAGCAATATTACAACGAAATAAATAACCTGATTGAAACCATTTTTAATGAAGAATATTTATTCCCCGAATTTGATTTTTATAAAAATCTGCTGGCTTCGTGTATCGCTGAAGATTCATATTATCCGAAGACATTTGGATTTAACCTGACAAGTTTTTTGCAGAGCTTTGACAAGAAAGTAGCTAATCATGCTCCTTATGGCCTAAAACCTTATGTAACAACCCGGGTAAATTATGCAAGGCAACAGATACCTGCTACTTTCGTGACGCCGCAATTTTCAGAGGTTTCATTATCTGTTTACCCGAATCCCTCGGATGGGAAATTTATCTGTATTTCAACCGGAACCAGTGAAACACTTAACCAGAATTTCAGGGTATTTAATTATTTTGGACAGGAAATGAGATTCAGCACTGTTAATTCATCGGGAAATCAAAAGATTATTTTTGATGATCATCTTCCATCCGGAATGTATATATTAGAAATAGGGGATAACCATCAAAAATTTATAGTAAAGTAAGATGAATAAAAGGATTTTTTTAACTCTTATTGTACTGTTCTCTGTATTTTTTAGCCTGCAGGCGCAGGAATTGTATTTTCCTCCTTTAATCGGAAATACCTGGGAAACGGTTTCTCCGGAATCACTGGGGTGGTGT
>JAFGGF010000196.1 GCA_016930735.1 Prolixibacteraceae bacterium | reverse complement strand
TATACAATTCAGTGTTACTTGATGAATTGTCTGAATTATTTAATACATATTCCAGTATTATTTCATTCTTTGCAAGTTGCTTTTGTAAAGTAATTATGGATATTTTATCTTCTGCATATTTTAGCTGATAATACTCTTTGAAATTTTCTTCAAGGTAACGGTTAAATTCTTTTTTGTCGAGATCTAATTGAAATAATTGACTATTATATATTTGAATTAAAACAGGATCTGAATGTTGTTTTTCATTTTCATCATATAGATTTTGTGTGATCATTGAAATCTGGTTATTAATATTTTCTTCTTTCTTTATTAAGGTATCTGGAATGAAACTTAATTGCCTGGCACTTTTACTGGTAAGGTTATCCAGTAAACTTGCAGCTTTATTCCTTTCTGCATTATTAAAGGCAAATTCAAAATATTCAGGGTTATTGGTTAAAATGTACAACTGGTAGGCAATTTTTACTCCGAATAAATATATGGAATTTTGCATTTGTGTCATGGCAATTTTACTTTCTTCATTTACAATCCCGGTTCTGAGATTATTCAATAAATCACTTGCAAGATTTGTGGCAGCAAGAGAATTTATAAGGTCGGAAAGCTGTTTCTGTTTATTATTTTGCCTGAGTTGGGCCAGTTCATAAAACGATTCTGATTTTTTTTGTAATATTTTAAGAGTGTTTGATGGAAATTGGCACTGTTTAATCGAAGGATTTGCAGATGGATTTAAGTTTAAAAAACTATCACTTACAGCAATAATTGCTTTTTGAAAATAGTTTATTGCTAAGTTTAAGCTTTCAACATTGGTTTTTATTAATCCTTCAATTGAATTGGAGTCATATTTTCTTTTTGAATAAAGACTTCCCATTGTAAAATAAAAATTGGATATATCACGGCCATTTATTGTATCACTGATCAGCGGTTTCGCGAAGTGTAAATTTTTTTCAGCTTCATCATATTCATCTTTTGAAATCAGAAAATCAGAAAAACCAATATACAGATTGGCAAGTTGTAATGAATCCCGGCTATCCAATTCATTATTGAGCATTTCCTGAATAGATAAATTGAAATACTCACGTGCTTTGTAGTTATCATTTAATTTTACATATATATTTCCAAGCAAACTTAAAAAATCAGCTTTATCATAATAAACTGCCTGATTGTAACAGTTAAGTATAAGGTTTAGAGCTTTTTGATATTGATCTTTTTGATAGTACATTCCTGCAAGATTAAATTTTGCCCTTAGTGTATTATTTAAATTACCTTCTCCTTGTAAGAGTTCTTTTTCAAGAAGATTTACAGCTTCCTCGTGATATTTTATAGCATCTTCAAGATTTCCTTTTAATTGATAAACATTGGCAAGGTTTGTATATGGTACTGCATTTCTACTATTTTCAACTCCATATTTTGCAACATAAATATCCAATGCAATTTGATAGTAATCAATTGCATCATCTAGCCGACCTAGTTCTTTACAAGTTGATCCAATTCTATTAGCAGCAAAGGCAATGCGGTCATTATTCTTTGCTAATACATTATTTCTTATAAAGTAACATTTTAGAAAATTATCAAGGGCTGATTCAATATCACCATTTTCAACATCTAATCTCCCTTGTACAAAAAAACTATCCGCCCGAAGAGTATCTATGTTTAAATTATTTCTTAAAAGATAATTTAATGAATCTGCGTTAGATTGGGAGTAAGAATATATGGAAAGCAAAAAAAAAGTAAAAAAAAATATATTTCTTAAAGTTCTGATTTGAAGGATCTTGGATATTTCTTTTAAATTTTTTTTCATTAAACCATAAATTATGGGGTTACCTTTTTACTTCAAACAGAATATATAGGTACATAAGCACAAACAAGATTGATGAATTTAAACTCAAATGTAATGAAAACACAAGTTAGCAACAAAAACGGATTAAAAAAATTTGAAGTTCTTAGTAATGATGAAATGGCAATAATAGCTGGTGGAAAAAACGATAAAGACAAAAAAGTAAAAGGAACAATAACAATAACTTCAATTTCTCTGTCACCAAAAGAAAAGGACATTTTTGATCCGGACGAAAAATAAAAATATTAACTAATATAAAAACAACTGTAATGAAAACTTTATTTAACCAATCAACTGAAACCTTCGAATTATTAACTCAGGAAGAAATGGATCAACTGAAAGGTGGATTCGTACCAAAAGAAAAAGATATTTTCGATCCTGATGAAAAATAAAAAATTAAGTCAAATAATAAAAACAACCAAAAATGAAAACTTTAAATCAATCAGAATACAACTTTGAATTATTGAACGACGAAGAAATGGATCAATTAAAAGGTGGTTTTGTACCGAAAGAAAAAGATATATTTGATCCGGATGAAAAATAGTAAAAATTCATTCAACCATTTCGTTTCCCTGTAAATAAGTCATATTTCCTGAAGTCGCATAACAAGGCTCCGTTGTAGAGTTGGTGTTTTTCAGAATATTTTAATCCAATTTTATTAAATAATCCCTTTGATGATGATAATATCCAGGCTGTATTACCCGGATATTGGTGTTTCAACCTTTCTCCAATCATTGAATAAGTTTGTTCCAAATCCTTAAAATTCAGCCTTTCACCGTAAGGCGGATTGATTATAAATGTGCTTCCGTTTGTTTTTATTTTTAAGTCGTTAAAATCGGTTACGCTAAAATTAATATAGTTGAAAACATGTGCATTTCGTGCATTCGATCTGGCAATTCCAATATTTCTGGGTGAAATGTCGGATGCGTATATTTGTTTTTTCAGTTTAACCGGTTCAGCTTCTTCTGAAATTTCTGTAAAAAGTTCCGGCTCAAAATCGGACCATTTTTCAAAAGCAAATTCCTTTCTGAAGATACCGGGAGGAGTGTTGGTTGCTATTAGTACAGCTTCAATTGGTAAAGTTCCTGAGCCACACATAGGATCAATAAAATCAGATTCACCTTTCCATCCCGAAAGGAGGATCATTCCCGCCGCCAGTATCTCGCTTAATGGTGCTTCGTTTTGGGCAACACGGTAACCTCTTTTATGCAACGATTCGCCGGAACTGTCAAGAGAAATGGAACAATCGTTTTCAGAAATATGAACATTTAAAATTATTTCCGGTTTTTCACTATCAACATTTGGGCGTTTCCCTGTTTTTCCCCTGAAAAAATCGACAATGGCATCTTTCATTTTTAATGAAACAAACATCGAATTCCTGAATTCTTTTGAATTAAAAACTGTACTGTAAACAGCAAAAGAATTTTTAACATTCATGAATTCATCCCAGTTAAACTCAAAACATTTTTTATAAAAATCATCAACATTGTTAAATTTAAAAGAATGAATTTGTTTTAATATTCTTAATGCAGTTCTGAGATTAAAATTTGCCCTGTAAAGCACTTTTTTGTCCCCTTCAAAAAAAACAGCCCTGTTTCCTTTGCTGATATTTTCAGCACCTGTCTTTTTTAATTCCTCAAATAAAACTCCCTCTAATCCTGCAAGTGTCTTTGCTATAAATTTATCTTTTTTCAAAACATTAACTGTTAAAATTAAATACCAGCGCCGTTACTGTAAAATCTGTCATTTGGTTTGGGTTGAACGATCCTTGAATTTTTTTCGATATCCCTGGTTATCCAAACATTCCCACCAATTATTGAATTGGCTCCGATAGTGACTCTTCCAAGAATAGTAGCTCCGGCATAAATAATTACGTTATCTTCAACAATCGGGTGCCTTGGGATGCCCTTTATAGGGTTCCCATCCTGATCGACAGGGAAGCTTTTGGCACCCAATGTTACTCCCTGATAAATTTTTACGTTATTTCCAATTATACAAGTTGATCCGATAACAACGCCTGTACCGTGGTCGATGGTAAACGATTCGCCAATTTGCGCCCTTGGATGAATATCAATACCGGTTTCGCTGTGAGCCATTTCTGAAATAAAACGCGGGATTAATGGTACACCAAGTTCAAGTAGGCGGTGAGCTACCCTGTAATTGGTTATTGCCCTGATAGCTGGATAACAAAATATTACTTCACCATAATTCCTTGCTGCAGGGTCACCTAAAAATGTTGCTTTTACGTCGGCAACCAGTTTTTTTCTTATTTCCGGCAGGTATTCAATAAAATCAATTGTTGCCCCCTGAGCATCAGGAGAGTATTTTTTCAGCCTGTCGCCAGTTTCATCTTTACATTCGAAGCACATTCCTGCCATGATTTCTTCACTTAGAAGCTCATACAACTCATCAACATAAACACCCATATAATGTTTTGTTGTTCCGGGTTGAAGTGAAGTATTTCCAAAATAACCGGGAAAAAGAATTTCCCTGACAAGATTAATAATCTGATTTAATTTAATTATTGAAGGTAATGGTTCACCCAATCGGTGCTGGTGGCAAACAACATTATATGATTCCGGGTCAGACAGCCTTTCTATAGTTTTTGTGATTTTTAATTCTGTTTCTTTCATGCTGATTTATTTTTATTTCCTGTTCAGATGGTTGTTTAATGTTATTCAAATATCAGTAAAAATATTAAAACCTTAAATGTATTGTATTTAAACTGTATTTTAAATTAAAATTTTAACCAGATTTTCTTTCAATATATTTAACTGCATTCTCAAATCTGATTTTGCCCAAACCTTTATTAATATAATAGTCGAATTGAAACTCTTTCAGGTTTTTAATATAAAGATTATGAAGTATTATTCGTGATTCCCCACCATTTTCACGCACAGGATCCGGTTCCCACGGAATATCAATATCGTTTAAAATAAATCCGGTAATATTTGCATTTTTTATTGCTTCAGAAATCCATTTGGGTGATTGGTTAAATACCACTTCAAACCAGACTTTTGTTATAATAAGCCAGGTATCAAAAAAAAATATTTTATTATTCGAATTGTATGCCTCCAGAAATTGCTCCTTTTGCTTTTTGGCTATTAATTCTACATCAGGAAGAGTATATTTCCTGTTGAGGCTTAAAATATAATCACGGGCAAATTCAGGAAAATAAGTAACATTAAAATAGTCGGCCAATTGTTTGGTAAGTAAAGATTTACCGGTTGACTCTGCACCTGTAATTATAAAAATATGAGGACTTTGTTTACCCATTGCCTGTATTTTTTTTCCATTGGAAAAAGCCTATTACTGCCATAACTGTATAAACAATAAAAAGAATAGTTGTTGGCCACATCCCTTTATAAATATACAGCCCTGCTGAAACTAAATCAACAAATATCCAGATTATCCAGTGTTCAATCAGTTTTCTTGCAAGCATCCATGTGGCTACAATACTCAGGGCAGTAGTCATCGAATCCATATATGGAACCGGGGAATCGGTATAATTTAATAAGATAAAAAGTATGATTCCATAAATGATTGCTGTGACCGGAATTAAATAAAGGAAAATTTTTAAACCTGTATTGGTGACTGCCAATTCTTTTCTATTTTCGTTTTTCCCCCCTTTTATCCAGTAATACCAGCCATATATGCTTATTCCGACATAATAAACCTGAAGGCCCATATCGGCATAGAATTTAGTCTGGAAAAAAACATAAATATACATTGCAGAGGTCAACAAACCGATAGGCCAGGTAAAGATGTTTTGCCTGATTGACAGGAAAATATATATTATACCCAAAATGGCTCCCAGTACTTCAACAAAATGTTCTGAGAGCCATCCGGTAAATATTTCAATCATTTTATTTGTTAATTGTCAAATCTTCAGTAAGGTATGTAATGTATTCCTCCTGGTTGCCGATTACTTCAAGGGCTTTAAGAATTTCCTTGTCGTCACTGTTTATAATGCGGTAAAATTCATGCCTTGAAAAGAGGTCGCGGGCAATCAGCGCTTTTATTTCCTTTTTCATCTGATCCCTCGTGAATTCAAGGCTTTTTTCATCCTTTTTAATGTCTTTCTTTTCGCCTTCTGCTACAATTTCAGCGATCATATCTTCGCTAACTTCAAAATTACGGTTGAATTTATCAAACGCTGTATATTTGCGGTTAAGCTCCTCACGGTTTTTATCAATATAATCCAATACATAAGTGTAAACAATATTATTCCTCCTTAATCGATTATAATACTGATAATATTTTGATGTATCCATTGGTACAAATATATCGGGCATTATTCCCCCGCCACCATATACAGTACGCCCGTTAAACAGGGTTTTATATTTTAATGTATCGTTAAAGCTGATACTGTCAGCACTAAACAGTTCTCCATTGGCTAAACGTTCGTTTAAATCGGAACGATATTCTTCAGTGCCCTCATCATATGGTTTTTGTATGCATCTTCCGCTGGGTGTATAATAATGTGCTGTAGTAAGCCTTACAACAGAACCATCATCCAGTTGATACGGTTGCTGAACAAGCCCTTTTCCATATGACCTGCGCCCCAGAATTATTCCACGGTCCCAGTCCTGAACAGCACCTGATACAATTTCGCTGGCCGACGCTGATCCTTCATTGATCAGAACAACCAGTTTCCCTTCTTCAAAACTACCTTCATTTCTTGCCCTGTAAACCCTTTTCCGGTTGTGAATACCTTCAGTATAAACAATCATTTCGTCATTGGGCAAAAATTCATCCGACAGATCAAAAGCTGCATTCAGGTATCCTCCTCCGTTTCCACGAAGGTCAAGAATCAGGTTTTTAATATTTTTTGTTTTCAGGTCGGTCATTGCTTCTTTAAATTCATCAATAGTGGTAGCCGAGAATTTATTTAATTTGATATAACCTGTTTCTTTATTCAGCATATAAGAAGCATCAAGGCTGAAAATCGGGATTTTATCACGGATTATAGTAAAATCCAGTAATTCAGGTTCGTGTTTCCTTAAAATTTTAAGTTTAACTTCAGTCCCTTTTTCTCCTTTGAGCATTCCGAATACATCATCGTTTTTTAATCCGATTCCTGCAATATTTTTTCCATCAACATTCATGATCCTGTCGCCGGCCATCAGACCTACTTTTTCGGAAGGTCCTCCGGGAATAGTGGTTGTAACAAGTAAAGTATCTTTAAAAATATTAAATGAAATTCCAATACCTTCGAAGTTCCCTTTAAGAGGTTCATTCATTTTTTCAACTTCTTCTTTTGAGATATAAAGCGAATGCGGATCGAGTTCTTCCAGCATTTTGACAATGGCTGTTTCAGTTAGCTTTTCAACATTTGCTGAATCAACATAGTAGCTGTCGATCAGGCGCAACAACCTGCTGAATTTTTTGGAATTCATGATCACATCATCCTGCGAATAGGATGTTGAAATAAGAGTGAGGATGGCAATTATTATTAATCCGAATGGGCGTAATAAATTTCCTGTTGTTTTCATCATAATTAAAATTGTTTGTTTTCAATGGATTAATTATGGAACTTATCCGGTCCTGAAATAAATCGGGATCGGGACTTGTTTCATTCTACTTTCTCCTTTAATATTTTATGGTTTACAAATATAAAAGAATTAATAAACGGAACCAATCAGATTCTATGTATAAACGGTTTCAGGGGGTTTATGTTTTAAATAAACTGACGATTTGGGAATCATTAACATTATTTAATAAATGTTATTCCCATTCGATGGTTGCCGGTGGTTTTGAACTGATATCATAAACCACGCGATTAATACCCCTTACTTTGTTGATTATTTCGTTTGACATTTTTGCCAGGAAATCGTAAGGTAAGTGCACCCAGTCGGCAGTCATTCCATCGGTTGAAGTAACAGCACGCAAAGCAATACAGTTTTCATAGGTCCGTTCATCTCCCATAACTCCAACCGATTGAATTGGCAGTAAAACTGCCAGAGCCTGCCAAACCTTGTCGTATAATCCCCAGTCTTTTAATCCGTTAATAAAAATAGCATCTGCTTCCTGGAGCATTTTGATTTTTTCGGGTGTTACATCGCCCAGGATGCGGATTCCCAAGCCGGGGCCAGGGAAAGGATGGCGACCGAGTAACTGCTGTTTCAGCCCTAAAGCTTTTCCGACTCTCCGAACCTCATCTTTAAATAGTAGCCTGAGCGGCTCAACAACTTTCAGGTTCATTTTTTCAGGTAATCCACCCACATTGTGGTGCGATTTAATTGTTGCTGACGGCCCGTTTACCGAAACCGATTCAATTACATCGGGGTAAATGGTTCCCTGAGCCAGCCATTTTACATCTTTTATTTTATGAGCTTCCGCATCAAATACCTCAATAAAATTCCTGCCGATTATTTTTCTTTTTTGTTCCGGGTCGGAAATACCTTTTAAATCGTCCCAGAATTTTTGGCGGGCATCAACTCCTATCACATTCAGCCCCATGTCTTTATATGAATGAAGTACATCTTCAAATTCATTTCTCCGTAACAGTCCGTTATCAACAAAAATACAGGTCAGGTTCTTACCTATTGCCTTATTCAGTAACATTCCGGCAACCGAAGAATCAACACCCCCTGATAATCCTAAAACCACTTTATCACTACCCAGTTTTTCCGTTAATTCTTTAACAGTAACTTCTATAAATGAATCAGGAGTCCAATCCTGCCTGCAACCGCAAATGTCTGATACAAAATTATGAAGCAGTTGTTTCCCCTCGGTTGTATGGTAAACTTCAGGATGAAATTGAATAGCATATGATTGTTCACCATCAATTTTATATGCCGCAAAATCAACATCTTCAGTCGAAGCAATTACTTTATAATTTATAGGGAGTTTTACAATAGTATCACCATGCGACATCCAAACCTGTGTATGGATCGAAATATCTTTGAATAAAATATTATCATGGTCGATAAATCCAAGGTTTGCCCGGCCATATTCCCTTGAGTTGGAAGGGGCAACTTCTCCTCCAAAAAAGTGAGCCATAAATTGCGCCCCGTAGCAAATTCCCAGCACAGGGATTTTACCTTTTATTTCAGAAAGGTCAGGTTTTGGCGCATCAGTATCACGCACTGAATAAGGGCTGCCTGAAAGGATTACTCCTTTTACACTTTCATCTATTCCGGGATGATGGTTAAAGGGGTGGATTTCACAATAAACATTCAACTCACGTATCTTCCTGCCGATAAGTTGTGTGTATTGCGACCCAAAATCAAGGATCAGAATTTTTTCCTGCATCTCCACTAAAATTAATTTGACAGCAAAGATACCTCAAAAAGAAATAATTCAAAAGGTAAAATCCGGCTTGATTATAAACACAAGGGGAAACTTATTGACATGTTGGATTTCTGCTACAATTCTGCTATTACCCTGATTAATTCAATAATTAACAGAGTGGAGTTATAATTTTCATTTAAATCGGACGTTTTACTTCAGTTGTTCTCCTATATTTGTACTTTTAAATGCGCATAGCCAGTTATTTTATGAAGCTTGTAAAATATCTATTTCTGATATCTGTATTTCTATTGCATAACGGGATTTTATCTGCTCAGTTATCGGAAGACGAAATCATAACAATTGACGGAAATGAATTTATCCAGCACCGTGTTAAATCCGGTGAAACTATTTTTTCTTTGTGCAGCCAGTATGAAGTGGAAAACAAAAAATTGATCCAATATAATCCTGCTTTGGTTCAGGGATTAAAAGCCGGAGATTATATCAGAATACCTTATAAAAAGGGGATTACATTAAATAACAATGTTGATCAGGAACAACAAAAGCCTTCAGAATTTATTATACATAAAATACAACGGAGGGAAACTCCGTATTTTGTTGCTAAAAAGTACGGGATTCAAATTGAAGATATTTATAAATATAATCCTGATCTGAAAAAATTCAAAAAAGGGCTGGAGATAAAAATACCGGTTTTTAAAAGCGAAGTCGTAACAGAAACAATATTAAAGTCGGAACCGGTTCCGGATGTCATTGAACCTGAAATCAGTGGTGATTTTATTGAATACAAAGTAGCTCCAGGTGATAATCCATATTCGATATCAAAAAAATATAACAGGTCGTTGCAGGAATTTTACAAATTTAATCCGGAGTATAAAAACGCAAAAATTCCGATAGGTACTGTTGTTAAATTCCCAAGAGAAACGGCTATGCCAAATACAGAAATTAAAAGAGAAGGGGAGTATTTTTACCATTTGATAGAGACAGGTGAAACCTTATATGGATTAACAAAAAAATACAATATTTCAGAAAGAGAATTAAAAGACCTTAATCCGGTTCTTGAAAACGGTTTTCCGGCAGGAGTTGAATTAAAAATTCCGGTGAGTTACTTACCTGAATTAAGCGTAATCCCCGTCAATGACGATGCATTTATGAGGCATCAGGTTGTAGCGGGCGAAACTCTTACCAGGCTTTCTGTTAATTATAATGTTGGTATTGCAGAAATTAAAAAAGCAAATCCTGTACTCCAAAAAAGAGATGGTTTACTTGAGGGTGAAATTATATTAATCCCGAAAATACCGGAACCAGTGGTTATAGAAAATACTGATATCAGGCCGGATAATATCAATCCGGATAAATTGCAGGAAAATATTTTACCTGAACCTGATGATTCATTTTACGAAGTAGAGACCATTGTTGAAGTTCCGGAAGGTTGCAAGCCATCGGAAACCGGGCCTTATTTTTATGAAAAATTCAGGATTGCATTGATGTTGCCTTTGTTTCTCGAAGCAAACGATACTTTAAACAATAAACCTGTAAGGATTGATACCTTATTGGCTGAAACTACTGATGACATGATTATCGAAGTAGATACCATAGAAACTGAATATTCGGATGAAAACAAAGTTTGGAATTTCTATAACCGTGGAAATTTAAATACTGAAGAAATCCTGCATTTTTACGAAGGCGTTTTGCTCGCTGTTGATTCCATGCGCAATAAGGGGATGAATATTGAATTAAGTGTTTATGATACCCGGCTGGAACGCCATGTTGTGGACAGTTTAATTACTACAGATGAATTTTTAGCTTTCGATTTGATTATTGGCCCGGTTTCAGGATCGTTGCAAAAAACGGTTGCCGATTTTGCCGCAAAAAACCGGATTCCCATAGTTTCTCCCCTTTCAGTCGATGGCAGTATTACTCAAAATAATCCATATTATTTTCAGGTTTTTCCAACCCGAGAATATATGCTGAAAAAAACGGCTGAATATATTGCAGATGAATATTTTAACAGCAATTTTATTGTGTTGCAAATCGGCAATCCTGATCCTGATAATAAACTGTTTGTCGAAATGTGTAGCGAAAAACTTTTTAATTCAGGGTATTACAGCGATGTTAATAATGTTTCATTCCGTTATTACGATTTTAATAAATATGGCGGACAGGGGATTTCACGTATTCTTTCAAAAACCAGGGAGAATGTATTTATAATCCCGTCATTTGATGAAGGCGAAGTAAGTGTTGCAGTTTCAAATATCAATAATAATGCAGCAGATTATGATATAACCGTTATCGGGAATTACCGTTACAAACAGTTTGAGAGTATCGACCAGGAACATTTTCACAATGTGAAACTGAAGTATTATTATCCGTATTGGGTTGATTATTCATCACCGGTTGTAACAAAAATAATATCTGAATTCAGGAATTATTTTAAAACCGATCCGAATCAATATTCCATGCAGGGATTTGATGTTGCTTTTTACTTTTTAAATGCTTTCTGGAGTTATGGCAAAAATTTTGAAAGCTGCCTTCCTTACATGGATTGTCAGCTTACTCAGGGTAATTATAAATTTGAAAAAGTTTCTCAGTTTGGAGGTTTTATGAATCATGGTTTATCGTTGATTTCTTACGAAAGGGATTATACCGTTAGGAAAAAAGAAACCGCCGGGAAAATTATTTATGTCTATAAATAGAAGCAAGACACAAGTATCAAGTATCAAGACAAAAAGCTGAAAATTGTGACAGCTAACTGATTTATTTCCTGATACTTGATACTAATTAAGTATTAAATCCCCATTTCTTTAAATGTTTTTTTGATCAATCCGATAGCTTCGCGCAGTTGCTCTTCTGTAATTGTTAAAGGTGGAGTAAAACGGATGGTATGCTCATGTGTTGGCTTTGCAATGATTCCGTTTTCTTTCATTGCCAAACAAACATCCCAGGCTGTTTTCCCTTCTATCGTTTTAATTTCAACGGCATTTAGCAATCCTTTACCCCTAACATCTTTTATCATATCCGATTTGATCGCGCGCATTTCTTCCCTGAAAATTTTTCCCATTCTTTCAGAGTTTTCAACCAGTTTCTCTTCAATGAGGACATTAAGTGCAGCTATTGCCACTTTCCCTGCAACCGGATTTCCGCCGTAAGTGCTGCCATGTTCGCCCGGTTTTATGGTAAGCATAATTTCATCGTCGGCCATTACACAGGAAACCGGCATGGTTCCACCTGAAATTGCTTTTCCAAGGATCAGGATATCAGGCCTTAC
>JAFGGF010000195.1 GCA_016930735.1 Prolixibacteraceae bacterium | reverse complement strand
GCACGAAGTGAAGCTGTCAGTAAATATTTCTCATCGAATTTATAATTTACACGACCGAAATACGACAACAACGAAGATTTTATAAAATTACTGGTGGTGGTTTTATCAGTAATTTTAGATACATCATAAAATGAACTTTTATAATAATGTTCTTTTCCTGCCGGACCTGCTGTAATTGTTTGTTCGTATACTTTCTGAATTGTACTACTTCCCAATAAAGCAGTCAGGTCATGTTTTGTACCGCCAAAACTGGTGTTGTAATTAACGGTGTTTTCCCAGGTAAAATCTGTATTGTTTGTATATTGTAATGATATTGTACTAACACCCGGAGATTGAAAATTACCCTGGCTTTCATAGTCTGCATAAACGCCTGTCCTGACATTCATACGGTCGACAGCAAAAACCGATTTGAACAACAGGTTTTTCACAGGACTAATTTCAATATAGGAATTTCCAAAAAAACGTGTTGTCTCAATGTTGTTCTGGTATGCTCCATCTACCTCGTCGAGTAGCGGGCTGCTGTGAGCTGCATAACGTGGATTTGGAGTTTTAATAAGCTCTCCTTCTTTAGTATAAGGGTGAGTAATAGAGGTCATGTTTAATGAGCGGTTAAATACACTGCTATTGCGTGCATCATGACTTTTGTAGGTAAACAACATACTGGTTCCCACTTTGAACATATCACTGATTTTGTGATCAATATTTGTTTTTGCATTATAACGATTCAGCTTGTCGTTTTTCATTAAACCTTCATCTGCCATTGTCCCTAATGAAAGATTAAAAGTTGTTTTTTCGTTTCCTCCTGATGCTGATAGTTCGTAGTTTTGAGTTAATCCATTCTGAAGAATTATATCGGCCCAGTTTGTGTACGATTTATCGTTATAGATTTCCATTTCAGTAAAGTCGGCTAGACTTTCAGTCATAACCTGATCGACAGGCAGGTTGCTGCTGCCCCAGTTGCCGGAAGCAACATCGGCCATATAATTCGCCCTGTCAACCCAGCGTTGTACTTCTTTGTCGCCATACATAACCTGTGGAACATTTGTAGGTATGTTTGAAGATACAAAGGAATTGAAATTAATAACTGTTTTACCTGCTTTGCCACGTTTTGTGGTAATCAGGACAACACCGTTGGCACCCCTGGTACCGTAAATGGCTGTTGAAGATGCATCTTTTAAAACATCCATCGATTCAATATCTGATGGATTAATGTCAAGAGTTGAACCGTATTCAATACCGTCAACCAGAATTAATGGATTATTAGAGGCATTGATTGAACGGAATCCCCTTAAATTGATCCTGATACCGGCACCTGCCTGACCGTCCGCCTGGCTGATATCAAGCCCGGGTACAATCGCCTGCATGGCCTGTATGGCATTGCTGGTTGTTGTTTTAGCAATGTCGTCAGCTTTTACTGATGATACTGAACCTGTGAGATCCCGTTTTTTAATAACACCATACCCAATGGCAATTACTTCATCAAGGAATAGTTCAGAAGTTACCATTGTAACGTCAATCTGAGTTTGCCCGTTTAATGGTACTTCCTGTAATTCGAAACCGATAAATGAAAACTGCAATATATCCGAATTAATATCATTCGGAGTTAATTCAAATTTTCCATCCGCATCGGTTGCCGTACCAATGGTAGTCCCTTTGACAATAACAGAAACACCTGTAAGAGGAGCCCCTGTATCATCTTTTACAACCCCTGTTACACTTTGTGCATAACCAATGGCTGTAATAGTTACTAAGCAAATTAATAGAAGAATTTTTTTCATAGTTAAATTTGTTTTAAAGTAGTGGTAAATCGTAGTATAATTAGTATGAATCTGTGTACTTAAACATTTCTTATTTCTGTAATTCGAGAGCAGCCATTATAAATGGTGCAACTCCTTTTGGGTCGTTGTCAATTCTGGTTTCATTTATATAGTAATCGTAATCTCCATTGCGGTACGGATTTCCGCCCAATCCGCATCCTCCGCAAATATTTGTGAACACAGGAAATCCATCCGGCCCGTTTATTATAAGCGTGTCGATAATTGAATTAAAGCATGACTCAGCAATAGCCAGGTATTTAGCATCGAGATAACCATTTTTAGCTCCTTTGGCAAAAGCATAGATGAACATTGCCGATCCTGAGCCTTCAATATAATTACCTTCACTATCACCCATATCGAGCACCTGATACCATAATCCGGTCTTTTTATCCTCCACTTTTAATAAAGCCTCAGAAACATCATTCAGAATTTGAATGATCTGTGCACGGTCGGGATGATTTTCAGGTAAAAAATCAAGAACATCGACCAGGGCCATTAAATACCATCCGGTTGCCCTGCTCCAAAAATGTTTCGACTGGCCGGTTTCCTTATTGCACCATTGTTGTTCTTTGCTTTCATCCCAGGCATGGTATAGCAATCCGGTTTCCGTGTCACGTGTTTTTTCGTAGATCAGTTTGATCTGGTGGGTTACAACATCAAACCATTCGGGTTTATTAAATTCTTTCGCGTATTGAGCAAGAAACGGTGAAGCCATAAAAATCCCATCAAGCCACATTTGGTTTGGGTAAACCTGTTTGTGCCAAAATCCATCAAGGTTATTTTTCGGTTGGCTTTCCACCTGCCTTACCAGTGTTTCAATTGCAATCTTATATTTAATATTACCGGTTCGTTTATAAAGAATTATCAGGTTTTTACCAGGATTTACCCGGTCCAGATTGTATTCATTTATATCGTAATGGCTTATATTCCCTTCTTCATCAACAAAAAAGTCGATATATGCCTGCATGTATTCAGAATACTTTGAGTTAATATTTCCAAGCTTGTCGATTGCAAGTCCCAGGTAAGCAAAATCATATTCCCATCTGGCATCCGGAGTATTGTTGTAATGGATCAGGCTATCTGATCTTGAAATAACAGCGTCGGCAAGTTTTACCGACCACATCGAATCCTGATCTGTTTCAGAAGTTTTACGATCTGAATTACATTTGGTAAAAAAAATAATAGGAAGTACAATACAAATACACGTAGTAAAATATCGCATAGTTTAGTTAAATTAATTAAATTTGCAATCGATTGCATATTTAAACTGCAATCAAATGATTGATTACAATTTTAGATATAGAAAATTGATTGTTTGGTTTATAAATCGTCGAAAAAAGGTAGATAAAATTGTATTAATGGTAGATATTTATTCGAATTTTGGTAGGTGAATTATCAATTAATAAAAATGAACCTTTTCTTTTTACAAAAAGACCAGTAACTTCGAAATATCTTGTAATTACACTATTAACTGACTAACCCGGATTATGAAAAACCTGTATGCAAATATATTTCTGTTTTTCCTGCTGTGCAACCCGGTTTTTGCAGCTAAAATTGAAAGATTTGAGCATATTAATTCACTACAGGGATTATCACAAAACGCTGCACTTTGTTTGTATTGCGACAACGAAGGCTATTTATGGGTGGGAACCATGAACGGGTTAAACCGTTACGATGGTTATAATTTCAGGATTTTTAAAACTGAAGACGGACTGAGCAATAACCGGATTGCATCCATAAGGGAGGATTTACGCGGATTTTTATGGATTGAAACATATGAGGGCTATTACCATTTCTTTAATAAACAACAGGAGAAATTTACCGGCTTTCCTTTTTATCGCAGGAACACAGAAGAAAAGAATAGTTTTATTACCTGCTTTCACCAGTCAGATAGTAACCTGGTTTGGTTGGGGTCTGGAAATTCAGGATTTTACAGGTTAATATTTAACGAGGAAAAGTATGACTATGAAATCAGCCAGTTTTTAAGCCGAGGGAGTAATACCGTTACTAACAACACGATTAATTTTATTATAACCGATTCGCTGAAAAACATCTGGATTGGCACAAAAAACGGGCTCAATCTGATAAAAGCTGAAAATGTTTATGATGAAAATCCTGTAATAAGCCATTTTAACATTGAAATTAATTTTACCAGTGCAATAAACTGGCAGGGAAAGGTTTGGTTTGGGACTGCAAAAAACGGAATAATTACTTATGATAATAAAAAATCAGTCTTTGAAAGTATAAATATTCCGGAGGTTTATAATATTGAAAAAATCAGTTCAATTAAAAAATCAGAAAATGGTTTAATAATAGGAACCATTAATTCAGGATGTTATTTTTTTTCATCAGATGATAAATCAATTTCACGGATTCCGGTTTTAGGGGAAAAAATAAAAAGTATTTATGTTGACAGGAAGAATTATGCCTGGATTTCGACCGATGAACACGGAATAAGCAGGTTTTCCGCATCAACAGGAGAAGTAAGGCACTTTCAACTTTCTACTGAAAGTATCAGACCTCTGATCGATGATGAACGACATTATTTATATGAAGATAATGCAGGCCAGCTCTGGATTGCATGCCACGGGGGTGGGCTGGCATTATTTAATAATGAAAATCAACAATTTGATTTTTTCAGGAATGAACCGGGTAACAATAATTCCATAAGTTCTAATTTCGTACATTGTATTATTCAGGATAAATCAGGAAATTATTGGATTGGAACCAGCCGGTATTCAGGAGGTGTGAATAAAATTATATTTTCAAATCCTGCATTTACCAACATAGCCCCCAACAAAAATTTTTCACTGCAGGCCGAAAATGAAATAAAAGCAGTATTTGAGGATTCGCAGGGAAACCTATGGGTATCATCACGATACGGAGAAATACATATATACAATAATGAGTTGGGAAAGATCGGAACTTTATCAGTTTCAGATGAAGGAACAAAAAATAATGTTTATGCAATAATTGAAGACAAAAAAAACAGGATTTGCCTGGGTGCAAGGCCCGGAGGAATTTTTATTTCGGAAAAGCCAATATATAAGTATTCCGACTTTAAGGATATAAAATTTATTCATTACAGCAGTAATGCCGGAGTTAACGGATCGATGATTATCGATAATGTTTTTTCAATGTTAAATGATATTGAAGGGAATATCTGGATCGGGACATATGGCGAAGGAATCACTGTTGCAACGGAAGACAAAGCAGGAGAGTTTTCATTTCGGAATGTAAATTCTGAAAATTCCTGTCTGTCAAATGATTATGTCAGGAATATTTTTAGTGATTCTTATGGAAACCTCTGGATTGGGACTGTCTTTGGCTTAAACCTTCTGAAAAAGGAAAACCTGTTAAAAAATGATTTCAATTTTGAGGTTTTTCTGAACGACCCGGAAAATAATCAGTCAATCAGTTATAACGATATAATTAAAATATTTGAGGATTCGGAAAAAAACATCTGGGTTTCCACATTTGGAAACGGCCTTAACAAACTCACACAAGATAGTTCAGGAAATTTTCATTTTAGTCGGTATTCAAAAACCAACGGACTGTCAAATGATATTGTTTATGGCATACTTGAAGATAAAAACAAGCATTTATGGTTCAGTACAGAAAGTGGTTTATCGGTTTTTTATCCTGAAAAAGAAAGATTCGAATCCTATTCCATATCCAATGGTTTGTATTCACAGGGTTTTCTCGAAAATTCATGTTATCTGCTTAAAAACGGCAAACTTGCATTTGGTGCCACATTCGGATTTGTTATTGTTGATGTTGATAAATTAGAACCGGGATTTAATTATCAAAACCTGGTTTTTAACAATTTTCAGTTATTAAATACCGAACTTGAACCAAACAGTAAAAAATCTCCTTTAAAAAAATCAATACTTTTTACCAAAGATATCAGGCTGAACTATAATCAAAATAGTTTCAGCTTTGAATTTTCAGCGCTTAATTTAACCGCTCCTGATCAGATCCAATATGCTTATCAGTTGGTAAATTATGAACCCGACTGGAATTATTCAGGGAATAGCCGGGTAGCAACCTATAAAAATGTTTCTCCGGGAAAATATATTTTCAGGGTTAAGTCAACAAACCTGGATGGCGACTGGAATAAAAATGAGAAGCAGGTAATTATCAACATCCTGCCACCATGGTGGGCTACAAAAATTGCATATATTGGGTATTTTATATTGCTCCTTTTCCTTCTTGAGGCCAGCCGCCGGGTTATTTCCAAATATAACCGGTTACGAACCGACCTGAGGGTTGAACGCCGTGTTAATGATATTAAACTGAAATTTTTTACCAATATTTCACATGAGATCAGGACACCACTCACCTTAATTATGGGGCCGCTTAACGATCTTAAAAGAATAAAAAACCTTCCTCCTTCCGTAATGAATCCACTTGAAATCATGAACAGGAATGGAAAAAGGATGTTGCGGCTTGTTAACCAGTTACTCGATTTTCGTAAAATTCAAAATCAGAAAATGAAACTTTCGGTTGAAAAAACAGAAACTGTAAAGTTTGTCCATGATATTTGTATGAATTTTGAAAAACTGGCATCCCAGAAAAAAATAAAATATTTCTACCCCGAAACATATTTTGAAATTGATGCCTGGTTCGACCGTGAAAAACTTGATTCGGTATTATTTAACCTGCTTTCAAATGCCTTCAAATTTACTCCTGAAGGGAAATCAATCAGAGTTGAAGTTGCTGAAAATAAGAGTGATGGATTTATTGAAATTAAAATAGCTGATAAAGGGAAAGGCATTTCCAGGGATAAAATTCCCCTGCTTTTCCAACGATTTACTTCCCTTGCCTCAGAAAATATTGATTTTACAGGAACGGGTATCGGGCTGGCCTATTCCTATGAACTGGTTAAACTTCATAAGGGAGATATTGAAGTGGAAAGTGAGCCGGGGAAAGGAAGTGTATTTACTGTAAAATTATTACCGGGTAAAAATCATTTTACGAAAGATGACCTCTGCCTGGAAGAAGAAAATGCAGAAATTCAAAAAACCCATGCTACTGAATATGAGTTAACTTTAAATGATACATTCACTTCGTTGCACGATGAATCAGGAAAGAAAACCTATACGGTATTATTTGTGGAAGACAATTCAGAGGTTAAATACTATGTAGCCGGAATTCTTGAAAAATGCTTTAACGTTGTTACTGCCAATAACGGGTTGGAAGGTTTGGACCTGATTGAAAAAATCCATCCTGATTTGGTTATAACTGATATCATGATGCCGGAAATGGATGGGATTACAATGACAAAAAAAGTGAAGGAAAACTTTTCGGTCAGCCACATTCCGGTTATTATGCTAACCGCAAAATCAACATTACACGATCAGATTGAGGGAATTGAATCGGGGGCAGAAGCCTACGTTTTAAAACCTTTTAACGCCAATTACCTTATTACTGTTATTCAGAACCTGTTGAAACAAAGAATGCTGATATTCCGGAAATTCCAGGATCAGTTACCACTCAGCAGCGAAATTAAAATAACCAATCGTGACAAGGAGTTTCTTGAAAATACCATCAGGCTAATTGAAATAAATTGCCAGGACCCTGATTTTAATGTTGAACAACTCGTAAAGGAATGTGCTCTTGGCAGAACAGGCTTTTATAATAAAATAAAAGGTCTGACAGGTTTGTCACCGGTTGAATTCCTTCGGAAAACCAGGCTTCGGATTGCAGCACGCTACCTCTCTGAACCCGGTTACAGGGTTGCCGAAGCTGCCGACCTGACCGGTTTTCGCGATGTTAAATATTTTACACGCTGTTTTAAAAATGAATTCGGTGATGTCCCCAGCGTTTATAAAAAGAAACTTTCTGTCGGGCAAGATATCAAATCTGAAAATCAATACTAAACTTATTGGCATTACAGTTATTAGTCCATATGTTTTTTTACTGAAAAAAATGATTTTTTAAGGACAATTGTTGTTTTTTATATAAAATTTGTTATATATTTACAACAAATAAGATAAAATAGTATATTGAATGAATTCAAGAAAACTATATAACAGGATTTCAGTTTTACGGAAGGAAAAGAATATTTCCCGGCAGGAATTGGCCGATATTATTGGTGTGAATTTTCAAACCATCGGTTACCTTGAGAGGGAGGAATATAATCCAAGCCTCGATCTGGCATTTAAAATCAGTGAGTATTTTAAATTGCCAATTGAAATTATCTTTTCGCCACAACCTATGAAATTACTTTCAGATGAAATCAGAGAACTTAAACAAAAATCAGGAGGGCAGTAAAATGAAACAACAACTTTCGAAAACAGAACGTAAAACTTGGATTGTTGTAAATATTACTTCAATAATCTTAATTGTATTCTTTTTCTATCTGGGGCAAATGATTGATACTCCGGTATTATTTTTTGCCGGGGGAGGTACATTTTTGATAATAACCATTATTTCTTTTGTCAGGGTTTTTATTAACACGGGCTTATGGAAAATGGCACACAGCAATAAAAACTCACTGGATGAACGGCAGGTGCAGGTGATCCTGAATGCCATGAAATATTCATACAGCATTTTCACCATTTTAATTATTACTATCGTTTATGGATTTGCTTTGGTCAATAAAAGTCCAATAAATGTATTGGTTGCTGCATGCCTGCTTTATATTGCACATATTTTACCTGCAGCAATTATTGGCTGGTCTGAAAAATATGTGTAACTAAATATTTTTTGTAACCTTTTTTAATTTGTGGCTATCAAAGGGGAAATATAAAAAATAATAAAATGGGAAATTTTAGTGCAGCATTAGTTTGGTTAGGCTTTTTTGCAGCTGTTTTTTTGGGATGGTATTTTTATCTGAAAGCAAGAAACAAAGAACGTATGGCATTGATTGAAAGGGATAAAGATGTTTCTGAGATTTATGCTAAAAGGGAAATAAAATTTGTTTTTCCATGGCTAAAACTGGGGATTATTTTAACCGGATTTTCCTTGGGTTGGATTTCAGCATTATTCGCTATCCAGCTTTTATTAAAATCATTGGTAAAATACAATGAAGAAGTGTGGGTTTTAGGAATAATTTTCCTTTTTACTTCTGTTTCAGTCCTGGTTGCCTATTTTGTGGATAAACCAAAAAAATAGTTAATGGATAACCTTTATATTAAAAAGGTTTTAAATGGCGAAACCGAAGAATTCAGGTACTTTATTAAAAAATATAAAGACATGGCTTTTTCGGTTTCCATGTCTGTATTAAAAGATGAATTCCTGGCTGCCGATGTGGTTCAGGAATCTTTTGTTAAAGCATTTCAAAACCTTGGTTCATTTAAAGGCAAATCGAAATTTTCAAGCTGGTTTTACCGGATTGTAATTAATGAGTCATTTAAAGTTTTCAGAAAAAGAAAAGAGGTACAGGTTGAAGCTGTAACCGAAAATGAAAATGAGCCAATCGATACTTTTAATGCTATTGAAGAATTTAAAGAAGAAGAACGAAGGTATTTTATCAATAAATCGATAAACCACCTGCCTGCAAACGAAAGTTTGGTATTGAGGCTTTTTTATCTGAATGAAAACAGTATTAAAGAAATTTGTGAAATAACCGGCTGGTCTGAATCGAATGTAAAAGTTTTAATGCACAGGGGGCGTTTGAATATGCAAAAATCTTTATTCCGATTATTAAAAACTGAAGCAAAACTTTTAATCTGAACTGATGGAAGAAAAAGAATTTAAAAAGTTGATGGAGTATTCAGAATTGAAAATTGAATTTCCCGATTTTGAGGATAAGGTGATGGAAAATGTTAACGAAGCAAAAGTTAATAAAAAGTCAGTATCAAAAAATATTCGTTTGGCATGGTTTTTCTTTTTGATTGGCCTGACATTAGGTTTGATTGCAACTAACTTTATTGAAAATATTAAGTTCGACTATTTTGGAGAGGACTCAAACCTTATTTTACTGGCTGTAGAAGTTCTGATTGTTTTGATTATCACTACACAGTTTGATAACCTGATCAGATTTACATTTAAGAGGAAAAACAGGTTAGAGTAAACAAGCCTGAAAAGATTTTAACAACAGTGGATTTGCCAAAATTTCAGGCAATTCCAGTTCAGAAACAACTTGCTTACAAAATTCCATCGAATTTATATTTGTACCCTTCTCAACAACTTTTTTTACTGTTTTTTGAATATGAAGGATGTAAGATTCACTTTTCTTCAATAGTTCTTCAATTTCATTTTCCTTTCGTGGTTCATCCCACGCCGATAAAATCAATTTTGGTTTTAGGTTTCTGATTTTATTGATTGAGTTCAGGTAATCTTCCACATTTTCGAAAATCGGGATTTCACCCGGAAGCAGAATGGCATCTCCTGAAATCAGTATTTTTTCATTTTCAGAAAAAAAACAAACTGAACCTGCTGAGTGCCCGGGTGTGTGAAAACATCTAAGTGTTAAATCATCTTCAAGGTGAATTAAGGAATTATCATAAAGTTCGAAATCAACTTTTACAGAACCTCCAACCAGCTTCTGGAATCCGGGAACCGGACGTTGAGAAAATTGTAATTCAGTATTTTCAATCCAGTGTTTTTCTGCAGGATGCGCATAAACTTTACATGCTGTAATTTCTTTAATTTTTTTAGCAGAACCAATATGGTCGGGGTGGGAGTGGGTTAGCAGGATTGAAGCAATATCTTTAATTTCACGTCTCTGATCTTTTAAATATTTTTCGATAACCGGAAAAGAATCAGCTACACCGGTGTCGATCAGGTGGATTTTTTCACCCAATAAAGCAAACACATTAACAAACCGTTCAATTTGTTTTCCCGGTGCAACCGAAATAAAAAAAGGGTACTTTATTAAATGGATCTGATTAGTGATTTTCATGGTTTTGATTTGGCGTTTCAATTAAGGATGCCATCCGTCAGCCGACTGATAGCTTCCATTTAGTCAAAAAAACCTGCCGGCTACTTCCCGGCAGGTTTTATATTTAAGTCTGTAGCAATCGTTTTATTTTCCTGGTCTCAGATTGCGCACAGCAGCACCAGCCTGCCAAAGTTCCGATTCACGCATTTCCTTCAGTTCAGCTCCCAGGCTGACTTTGTAATCGGGGCTGCTCAACGAATCGATAACCCGTTTGGTTTCTGTTCCGTTTTTAACACTTTCGTAAAGGTCGTTGAAAACCGGAAGTGTAGCTTCACGGAATTTATGACGCCAGTCTAGGGCTCCACGCTGTGCTGTTGCACTGCAGTTTGAGTACATCCAGTCCATTCCGTTCTGATCAACCAGTCGGATAAGGCTCTGAGTCAATTCTTCTACTGTTTCGTTGAATGCTTCCGATGGATCATGCCCTTTTTCACGAAGTACACTGTACTGGGCTTCAATAATTCCGGCAAGCGCACCCATCAACACACCACGTTCACCGGTAAGGTCGGAATAAACTTCTTTTTCAAAAGTTGTTGGAAATAAATATCCTGAACCAATTGCAATGCCAAGTGCTATAGTCCTTTCTTCAGCTCTTCCTGTATAATCCTGGAATACGGCATAACTGGAATTGATTCCATTCCCTGCAAGGAAATTTGTCCTTACACTGGCGCCTGATCCTTTTGGTGCACACAGAATTACATCGATATTTTCAGGAGGGATAACACCCGTTTGCTCTTTATAGGTAATTGAAAATCCATGCGAGAAATAAAGTGCATCGCCTTCTTTTAAACAAGGTTTTAATTTCGGCCATATTATACGCTGTGCCGCATCAGAAACCAGGTATTGGATGATGGTTCCTTTTTCTGCAGCTTCTTCAACAGTAAACAGGGTTTCACCCGGTACAAATCCGTCACCTACTGCTTTGTCCCAATCGTCTTTAAATTCAGGAGCCTGCCCTATAATGACATTAAATCCCTGGTCTTTCATATTCAAAGCCTGAGCCGGGCCCTGAACACCATAACCAATTATTGCAATTGTTTCGTCTTTTAAAACTTCCCGTGCTTTTTCAACAGGGAACTCTTCGCGGAGGACTACATTTTCTTCAACGCCCCCAAAATTAATTTTTGCCATTTTTATTCTGTTTTATATTTGTATTTCAATCAGATTATTTCTTTACAAAGCAAAACAATAAAACTAATATCGCTTCTGTTAAAATTCTTGTAATTTAGGTAATTTTCATTGATTTTATTAATGCGAGTTAAATTTATCCTGTATTTAATTGTTCTTTGTCAGTATTTTATATCGATTGTGAATATGTTAATTTACATGGTTAATTTAATGCATCTGTCCTGAACTGAAGGGGTGCAATGTTGGTTTCACGTTTAAAAAACTTGGTAAAATAAGATTGATCCGGAAAATTTAAATTGTAAGCTATTTCCGTAACACTCATATTTGTATGGACCAACAGGCGTTTAATTTCCAGAATCAGTTTTTCCCTTATCAACTGTGATGAAGTTTTTCCAGTTAAGGATATTACTGTTTGTGTCAGATGATTAGGTGTAACTGAAAGAATATCAGCATACTCATTTACCGATAATTTCCGATGGTAGTTTTCTTCAATAAGCTGAAAGAATTTTTTCACAAGAATATGCCCTTTCCCTTTATTCAGTTTAATTCCTTCGTTTTGATAAAGTGATGCGCAGGTAGTTAAAATCAGATCAAGTATCGACCGTAAAAGTTCGGTTGAATAACCCTTTTTTTCAATCTCTGATATTCCCCTTTCAAATAAACTTTCAAGGAAACGGACATTCTCACTGTTTTTCAGAACCAGTGGCGGATTATCCTGCCTGACTGAGAAAAAAAAAGGAAATTCGATCAACCTGTTCCGGTTGTTTTGGTTAATCAGGTAAAAATCGGAAGTGAATATAAAAATGAAGCCCTCAATGTCGGTTGAAAATTCAATTTTATGTGCCTGCCCCGGCGACATAAAAAAGATACAAGGGGGCTCTATTTCATATTTATTTCCGTCGATAACATGGAAACCTGAACCATTTGATAAATACAACACCTCAAAAAAATCGTGACGGTGTGGGTATTTTACGCTAAAATGGCGGTTTGCATCAAATACTTCAACCTGAAACTGTTGCCCTCCACGCTCAGGAGAACTGAAATTCTGAAGGCTGTAGGTTGGAATATTTTCAGGCTTATTATTCACGAATCTCAGTCAAGTTGTTCAAGGAATGCGTCCCTTTCTTTTAAAAATTCTGACAGCCTTTCAATCGGATCACGTGTTAGTGCAACCCTGCCTGAGCGGATAAACTGCATCACCTTATATTTGTTTAATTGCTCAAAAAGCTGCTGTGTCTCTTCCTTATGGCCTGTTTTTTCAATTACAGTATATTCCCTTGTAATTTCAAGAATACGTGCTCCTGAATTACGAACCATTTTTTCAATCTGATCACTATCATACAAAGTTTCAGTGCTTACTTTGTAAAGCGCGATTTCCTGATAGATCATTTCTTCATTTGTATGATAAAAAGCTTTTAGCACATCTACCTGTTTCTCAATTTGTGATACTACTTTAATGGTTTGTTCCTCAGTGCTTTTAACAACAATGGTAAATTTAAAAATTCCAGGAATTGCTGATTCAGAAACTGTTAAACTCTCGATATTTATTTTTCTCCTGGTAAAAACAATCGTTATTCTTGTAAGCAATCCAATATGGTTTTCAGAATATATGGTTATAATGAATTCTTTTTTCATGATTTGACTTTTTAATTGATTATGGTTCCAGAATTACATCGGATACTGAAGCACCTGTAGGTACCATCGGAAATACATTATCTTCTTTTTCGATGGTTACTTCAAGCAGGTACGGACCTTTATGATCCATCATTTTCTGAATACCGCTTTCAAGGTCTTCTCTTTTGTCAACTTTATGCCCGTCCATGCCAAAACCTTTTGCAATCATTATAAAATCGGGATTCTGTAATTCGGTAAATGAATAACGTTTTTCAAAAAACAGTTGCTGCCACTGCCTGACCATTCCTAAGAAATGGTTATTAAGAATGATAATTTTTACCGGAAGTTTGTTCTGTACAATTGTCCCCAATTCCTGAATGGTCATCTGGAATCCGCCGTCACCGATCATGGCAACCACAGTCCGGTTGGGTGCTCCAAGTTGTGCTCCCATACTTGCCGGAAGCCCGAATCCCATTGTTCCCAAACCACCTGAAGTTACATTACTTCTTGAATTTTTGAATTTAAAATACCGTGATGCGATCATTTGCTGCTGACCGACATCCGTAACCAGAATGGCGTCGTGGTTTGTTTTTTCAGAAGCAATCCTTACTACTTCACCCATAGTTAAACCGGGTTTGGATGGAAAAAGGTCTTTATGAATAACTTTTTCATTCTCGATATTATCACATTTTCTGAATTCACCTATCCAGGTATTATGATTGTTTTTATTTATCAATGGAATTAATTGTTTCAAAGCTTTTTTTGCATCGCCCAGAACAGCAACATCAGCTTTTATAATCTTATTTATTTCAGCCGGGTCAATTTCAAAATGGATAAATTTTGCTTTTTCACCATAAGAACTGACTTTTCCTGTAACCCTGTCGTCAAATCGCATACCGATGGCAATTATCAGGTCGGCTTCATTGGTTAAAAGGTTGGGGCCATAATTTCCATGCATGCCCAGCATTCCAACATTCAGGGGGTGTTCAGTTGGGAATGCCGATAATCCAAGCAAGGTCCAGGCTACCGGTATTCCGGCTTTTTCAGCAAAGTCTTTTAATTCTTCTTCAGCCTGAGAAATAATAATTCCCTGACCGCAAAGTATCATGGGTTTTTTTGCCTGATTTATTAATTCAGCAGCTTCTTTAATTTTTTCAGGATTAATGGGAGATTCAGGGACATAACTCCTGATTTTCCGGCATTTTTCATATTTAAATTCAAGCTCGCCAAACTGGGCATCTTTTGTAATATCCAACAAAACAGGTCCCGGGCGACCAGTCTGGGCGATATAAAATGCCTGAGCAATGGCTTCAGGAATTTCTTCAGGAGTTGTTATCTGGTAGTTCCATTTTGTAACCGGCATTGAAATACCTACCACATCCACTTCCTGAAATGCATCGGTTCCCAAAAGCGGCGAAGTAACCTGCCCTGTAATACATACCATTGGAACTGAATCGAGCATTGCATCGGCAATACCTGTTATCAGGTTTGAAGCTCCCGGCCCTGATGTTGCAAAACAGACACCAACTTTACCGGTAACTTTTGCATATCCTTCTGCTGCATGCACTGCTCCCTGCTCATGGCGGGTCAGAATATGTTTAACATTCTGATCGAAGTCGTACAATGCATCATAAATGGGCATGATTGCCCCTCCCGGATACCCGAAAATGGTATCAACTCCTTCTTCCAATATTGAAAGAATAACGGCTTGTGAGCCTGAGACCTTTTTTACTGTCATATCTGATGTTTTTACTAAACTTTTCGTTTTAAATGCAAGCATAGTTTTGAATTTTTAAATCTTTAATCTATTAACCTTACTGCTCCTTTATCGGCAGAAGTGACAAATTTTGCATATGCCTTCAGGGCTTTGCTGACATTTCTTTTACGCGGGCCCGGTTTAAATGCCTGTTCTCCTTTTGCCAGTTCATTTTCTCTTCTTTTTTCCAATTCCTCATTTGAAACTGCAAGATTTATTTTTCTTGCCGGAATATCAATTTCAATGATATCACCGTCTTTGATTAATCCGAAATTTCCTCCTGCTGCTGCCTCCGGCGAAACATGCCCGATCGATAATCCTGAAGTTCCTCCTGAAAACCTGCCATCGGTGACCAAAGCACAAGCCTTATCCAGTTTTACAGATTTTATATAAGATGTAGGATAGAGCATTTCCTGCATACCGGGGCCACCTTTGGGCCCTTCGAACCGGATAATTACCACGTCACCGGCCTGAACTTTATCTCCCAGTATTCCGTTACAGGCTTCATCCTGCGAATCAAAAACTTTTGCGGTTCCCTTAAAAGTATAAACCGACGGGTCGACACCGGCCGTTTTAACGACACAACCGTTTTCTGCAATGTTACCGTACAGAATAGCCAATCCTCCGTCTTTATTGTAAGCATTTTCGATGTTCCTTATACAACCGTTTTTACGATCGGTATCCAGTTCTTTATAATAACTTTCCTGCGATCCCATAACCTGCGATCTTTTTCCTCCCGGACCTGATTTGTATAACTTCACAACATCTTCAGCCGGTGAATCCTGAATTACGTCAAACTTTGCAATTGCTTCTTTAAGTGTTAATCCATCATTTCTGACAACTGAATTATCGATCAATCCGCCACGATCCAGTTCAGCCATAATTCCCAGAATTCCACCTGCACGATTTACATCCTGAACATGGAAATGGCCGCTTGGTGCAACCTTGCAAAGGTTAGGTGTAACCCTCGAAAGCCTGTCAATATCAGCCATGGTAAAGTCAACTTCTGCTTCATGTGCAATAGCAAGAAGATGAAGAATAGTATTTGTTGAACCTCCCATTGCAATATCCAGCTTCATCGCATTTTCGAAAGCTTCTTTGGTTGCGATACTTCGCGGCAGTACTGCCTCATTTCCGTTTTTATAATATTCAAATGTGTTATTAACAATTTTTTCAGCTGCCTGTTCAAACAGTTTATTCCGGTTGGCATGAGTTGCCACAACGGTCCCATTACCAGGCAGAGCAAGTCCTATAGCTTCAGCCAGGCAATTCATTGAGTTTGCTGTGAACATTCCTGAACAGGAACCACAGGTCGGGCAGGCATTTCGTTCAACCTGTGCCAGGTAAGAGTCATCAACTGTATCATCGGCAGCCATAACCATGGCGTCAACCAGGTCCAGGTGTTTACCTGCTACTTCACCGGCTTCCATTGGCCCGCCAGATACAAAAATTGCCGGAATATTCAAACGCATGGCAGCCATCATCATCCCAGGAGTAATTTTATCGCAGTTTGAAATGCAAACCATAGCATCAACTGTATGTGCGTTGCACATGTATTCAACACTGTCGGCAATAATATCACGCGATGGAAGGGAATATAACATACCATCGTGCCCCATTGCAATACCGTCGTCAATGGCAATGGTATTAAATTCGGCAGCAAAACAACCTTTGTTTTCAATAATATTTTTCATGTATTGTCCGATCTCATGCAAATGAACATGCCCCGGAACAAACTGAGTAAATGAATTTACAATGGCAATTACAGGCTTCCCAAAATGTTCTTCTTTCATCCCGTTTGCCCTCCAGAGGCTTCTGGCACCGGCCATTCTCCTGCCCTGGGTTGATGTGTTGCTGCGTAATATTTTTTGCATCCTGTTTTGTTTATTAATGTTATAACATTAAAAAAGCCTTTCTCTTTAAAAAGAAAGGCTTTAAATATCTTTAATTACATACAGAATCAGCCTTTCTCGTTTTTACCAAGAAGGACCACAACAATGACGATAATGTATGTAAAAAATAGTCTCATAATTTTTTATTGATGAGCAAAAGTAGAAATTAAATTCAAACCGCAAAAAAATTAAAACTTAAAATGCCTTTTTTATACAAAATATTAATTTTAAGTAATCTTTTTCTTATAAAATGAATTTGTGTGTTGCTTCCCGATAGTTATCAGGATTAATCGAATTTAAAATGGAGGTTTGGAATTCTCCACGCCCGGAATTTACAGCCCTAAAACATCGCTGATCTCTTTCATGGCATTAACTGATAATTCAGCAAATTCGGGAAGTGAGATGCCGATTTTTTCACATTCCAAAATATTTTCCCTTTTTACTGAAGCAGCAAAAGCTTTTTGTTTCATCCGTTTGGTAACTGAATTTGGTTTCACACTTATAATTTTTTTGTCGGGATAAACCAGCGTTGTGGCTGTGATTAAACCGGTAATTGTTTCACCTGCAGCCAGTGCATGTTGAAACTCAGTAGTTCGTTCCAAACCGGTTGCAACTTCGTTATGCATAACAATGGCATCCAACGCTTCTTCGCTAACCTTTCCCTTTAACATTTTTTCGGCATAGGGTCCGTGTGTATAAGGATCGGCATTGGTTATTTCCACATCGATATCGTGGAGCAATCCGGCAATACCCCATTCTTCTTCATCACGTCCCAGTTTTTTTGCGATGGCACGCATTACAGCCTCTGAGGCATAACAATGTTTTCGCATATTTTCAGCCTGAATATTTTCTTCCAGCAGTTTTACTGCTTCTTCCCGGTTTATCATTGTTAATTTGTTTATAAATTATTTTATCCGTTTAACAAAAAGTGATCAAATCGCAATTCGGCTTATTAAATTTGCCGCGGTTTAAATTATATATTTTTATACAGAATCAGGAATTATGGGGAAGGAAATTGAAAGGAAATTTCTTGTAAATATCCGGAAGTGGAAACCGGAAGTAGAAAAAGTATTTATCCGGCAGGGGTATTTATGTAACGACCCTGAAAGGACAGTAAGAATAAGAATAGTTGAAAATGAGGCATTTCTTACCATAAAGGGAATTTCAAAAGGAATTACCCGGAATGAATTTAATTACCCGATACCTGTTTTCGAAGCTGAAGAACTCATAAAATTATCACTCAATATTCCAATTGAAAAATATCGATATAAGATTCTGTTTAAGGAAAAACTGTGGGAAGTGGATGAATTTACGGGTGAAAACAAGGGTTTGTTTTTAGCAGAGATTGAATTGGAATCTGAAGATGAACAAATTGAGATTCCACCGTGGATTGACAAAGAAGTTTCGGAGGATAAAAGGTATTTTAATTCATATCTTTCACAAAATCCAATTAGTGGATGGGATATTTAATTTACTACATTTTGTTATACATTCTGTTTTAATTTTGACAGGGGCAGAATACGATAATTTTAATAACCGCGTTTGTTAGTGCAGAAAACAATAAAACTCTATGAAGCTAAGGAAAACATTTTTTTTATATATAAATCTTTTTTTATTATTCCATTCTTTTAATAGTCAGGCTCAAACAGCCCGGACTGAAGAAACAGATAATATCCGGGAAAAAATTGAAATCATTAAGAAGTACTTATTTGAAAATAATTCCTGGTATATTTCCAACAGCCGGTTTAAAAGAGATGTTGAAGACTTGATTTATTTTGTCGAAAAACAAAACCTTGATTCTGTTATAACAAAAGTCGGGGATTTTAATTACAATGAAGCTGAAATTATTTCCCGTCCCCCTTCTTTTTTTGCCGATACCTTAAATATTAAAGGATTTATTCCATCAGATGTTGTTCGTAAAAAGGTTTTGGAATTACGAAATTCTGTAACAAAAGAATTTTTGAAAAACGACCTTCAGGTACCTGCTGAACTTCTTACTGGAATGGATATGAAAGCCGGAATAATACCGCAGGAGGAAGGGATGAGGCTTTTTACAGATTCGATATATCATTTACCCGACAGCCTTCTATTC
>JAFGGF010000194.1 GCA_016930735.1 Prolixibacteraceae bacterium | reverse complement strand
TACATTTGGTGGAGGAGAGGCAAATGTTGCAGTGTCGCTTGCCAATTTCGGAATTCCGGTTGAATTTGTTACCCGACTTCCTGAGAATGACATTGCAAAAGCTTGTGTGGCTGATTTAAGAAAATACGGAGTCCAAACTGAGAATTTAGTTTGGGGAGGAAACCGTATAGGGATTTATTTTCTGGAAACAGGAGCTGTAAGCCGGGGAAGCAAGGTAATTTATGACCGGGCAAACTCTGCAGTTTCGGAAATAGAACCCGGAATGGTAAACTGGGAAAAGGTATTTGAAGGTGCCGGGTGGTTCCATTGGACCGGGATAACACCAGCCATTTCTCAAAGTGCTGCCAGTGTTTGCCTCGAGGCTATTCAAAAAGCTAATGAAATGGGTGTTACTGTTTCTTGTGACCTGAATTTCAGGAAGAATCTCTGGAAATACGGAAAAACAGCCGGAGATGTTATGCGTGAACTGGTTGCCGGAACAGATATTATTTTAGGTAATGAAGAAGACGCTGAAAAGGTACTTGGAATCAAACCCGAAGGAATTGATGTTACTGGCGGGCACGTCGAAGGCAAAGCATATATTTCTGTTTCAAAGCAAATTATGGAACGTTTTCCACGATGTAAAAAAGTGATCACTACGTTACGGGGGTCTGTTAATGCCAATCATAATACCTGGTCGGGAGTGCTTTGGGACGGAATAAAATTGTATGAAGCGCCAACTTACAATATTACGCATATTGTTGACCGTGTAGGTGGAGGCGATTCGTTTATGGGTGGTTTGATTTATGGCCTGTTAACTTATTCGGGTGATGATCAGAAAGCTTTAAACTTTGCTGTTGCCGCTTCCTGCCTGAAACATACGGTATATGGTGATTACAATCAGGTTACTGTTGAAGAAGTTGAAAAACTCATAAGCGGTGACAGTTCAGGTAGAGTAGCAAGATAAAAATAGCACGCAGTGGTCAGTTGGAAATTTTTAACACTGAGCACTGAACATTGAATACTGAAAATTTAAAAAAATGGCACGATTTACACGAATAGAAGTAGTACAAAAAATACAGAAAGCAGGAATTGTTCCGGTGTTTTACCATAAAGATATTGATACCTGTAAAAATGTTGTGAAAGCCTGTTACAATGGTGGAATCCGTGTTTTTGAATTTACAAACAGGGGCGATTTTGCAACCCTGGTATTTGCAGCCTTAAATAAATGGGCAGCCGAAGAATTACCTGATCTGATCATGGGTGTTGGCTCTATTGTTGACGAAGCAACAACAGCCATGTACATAGCTTTAGGTGCTAATTTTATTGTTTCACCGGTTGTGGATGAAGGCATGGCAAAAGTGTGTAATAAAAGAAAAATTTCGTGGAGCCCGGGTTGCGGTTCGGTTACTGAAATCAATAAAGCCCATGAATTGGGTTCTGAAATTGTAAAAATTTTCCCCGGATCGCAGGTTGGAGGCCCTGGTTTTATAAAAGCTGTTTTGGGTCCTATGCCATGGACAAGCATTATGGTAACTGGAGGTGTTAAGCCCGAAGAAGAAAACCTGAAAGCCTGGTTTGAGGCAGGTGCAACTTGTGTCGGAATGGGATCGCAACTATTTCCAAAAGAAAAAATTCAAAGTGGAGACTTTACCTTTATAACACAAAAATGTGCTGAAGCGCTGGAAATTGTAAAAAAAATTAAATAAACTAAATCAAAATTTATGTCAAAAACAGCAACACCGATCGGCAGTTATCGCTTTAGAATATTAGCAATGCTAATATACGCAACAACAATTAATTATTTCGACAGAAGTATAATTGGAGTTATGGCTCCAACCCTGGAAAAAATATTTAACTGGTCAAATACCGATTATGCCAATATTATGATAGCATTTAAAGTTGCTTATGCAATTGGGATGCTGACAATGGGTGGTATAATTGATCGTTTGGGGACTAAAAAGGGATATACACTTGCCATTGGTATTTGGAGTATATTTGGTATGCTTCATGCTGCAGTTCGCCCGGCTTTTAGTGTTATAGGATTTTCACTTGCACGTTTCGGTTTGGGTTTTGGAGAATCAGGGCATTTTCCTGCAGCTCAAAAAACAGTTGCTGAATGGTTCCCTAAAAAGGACAGGGCTTTTGCAACCGGAATTTATAATGCAGCTACCAGCATTGGTGCAATTGCAGCACCTTTTATTGTTGGTTGGATTGTTCATGAAACAACCGGAGCGAACTGGCAAATTCCGTTTTTGATTACAGGTGCATTGAGCTCTCTTTGGGTATTTTTATGGCTCAGGACTTATAAAAAACCGGAAGAACATCCAAAGGTTTCTAAAGAAGAACTTGAATATATTAACAGTGACGCAGTTGTTGAATCAAAGGAAAAACTGCCATGGATAAGCGTTTTGCCTAAACGTCAGACCTGGGCTTTTGCAGCCGCGAAAATTACCGATGCTGTCTGGTGGTTTTATTTGTTTTGGGGTGCTAAATTTTTAGCCTCCACTTTTGGAGTAAGCCTTAGTGATATTGGTGTTCCTTTCCTTATTATGTACCTACTTGCCGATGGTGGTAGCATATTTGGCGGTTGGATTTCAGGAAAATTTATGAAAAAAGGTTGGAGCACAAATAAGGCCCGAAAAATGACAATGTTAATGTGTGCATTAATTATTTTACCTGTAAGTTATGTAGCTATTACAGAAAGTAAATGGCTTGCAGTGGTTTTGATAGGTATCGGAGCTGCCGGGCATCAGGCCTGGTCAGCGAATATTTTTACTATTGTTTCCGATATTTTTCCTAAAAAAGCTGTTGCTTCTGTAACTGGAATAGGTGGAATGATTGGTGCAGTAGCCGGAATCGTTGGCGATAAATTACTTGGAAGGGTTTTGGATGCTTCAGGAAACACAGGTTATTTCTGGGCTTTCCTAGTAGCCGGATCATTATATCTTGTTATTTTAGGTATTGTCCATTTGTTAATTCCTAAAATGACTCCTCTTGATGAAAATTTACAGGTAGTAAAAAAGTAAAAGAAACTAATTCTAAAAAACAGGAAAATAGAAGTATTTCGATTTTAGTGATTAAAAATTCAGATCTTTTCTAATAACCAGGTGAATTTTAATACTTTAAATCAAATACAATGAATGGATTAAATCAGAAAATCGGCAAATACCGCTGGACAATATGTGCTTTAGTGTTTTTTGCCACTACTATCAATTATCTCGACAGGCAGGTAATAAGTTTATTAAAACCCATACTGGAAGACCAGTTTAGTTGGTCCGAATCGGATTATGCCGATATTATCATGGTATTTCAAATATGTTATGCATTGGGAATGCTGGGTGTAGGTTATTTAATCGATAAAATCGGGACCAAACTTGGGTATGCAATTTCATTATTTGTCTGGAGTATTGCAGCAATTTTACATGCAACGGCAAAAAGCACATTTGGATTTGGCATTTGGCGAGGGATGCTTGGAATCAGTGAGTCGGGGAACTTCCCTGCAGCGAATAAAACTATTGCCGAGTGGTTTCCTAAAAAAGAACGGGCACTTGCCATAGGTATATTTAATTCGGGTACAAATGTCGGTGCCATAATAGCTCCCATAGCTGTACCATGGATTGCCATAACCTGGGGATGGCAGGAAGCATTTATAATTACAGGGGCATTTGGATTGATCTGGCTTTTCTTTTGGTTTTTAATTTATAAAGGCCCTGCACATCATAAAAAACTTTCAAAAGCAGAATATGAATATATTCACAGCGATAATGATGATAGGCAATTATCTGAAAGTTCAGATCAGCAGAAAGTTTCGTGGTTCAAATTGTTAAAATATAAACAAACCTGGGCGTTTTTTGTAGGAAAATTTCTTACCGATCCAATCTGGTGGTTTTTCCTTTTCTGGCTACCGGCATTTTTGGATTCAGAATACGGTTTGGTTGGTATGCAGGTTAGTATTCCTCTGGCCCTGGTTTATACAATGACTACTGTTGGAAGTATTTTTGGCGGCTGGTTGCCCATGTTCCTGATTCGTAAAGGGTGGGAGGTACCAAAAGCCCGGAAAACAGCCATGTTAATTTATGCCTTTTTCCCGATACCTGTTCTATTCTCACAAGCACTTGGGCAGTATAGTATGTGGTTTGCTGTAATTATTATTGGAATTGCCACTTCTGCCCATCAGGCCTGGTCAGCAAATATATTTACAACGGTTTCGGATATGTTTCCTAAAAAAGCTGTAAGCTCTGTTACCGGGATAGGTGGAATGGCCGGTGCTATCGGAGGAATAATTCTGGTTAAACTGGCAGGAAAATTACTGGATAATTATAAGGCTATCGGGAAAATAGAAACAGCATATTATTTCCTTTTTATTATATGCGGACTTGCTTATATTGTAGCTTGGTTTATAATGTTCAGAGTGATAGTGCCGAAAATGGAAAGAGCAGACCTGTAATAAACCTATAAATGAAATCATTCAGATAGTTTTGGTATTAAAATTATTAGCAGTTTATTTTCTTATTATTGGAAATAAACTGTTAATTTTACTGAGTCACTTTAAGGATTCATGTAAAATATACCAACTAAACTGAAATGAAAAATAAGGTAAGATATTCCATTGTTTTTATCATTCTGATTTTATTCGCAGTAATAGTAATTTTGGTTGTTCCCAAAATAAAAAACGTTTTTCAAAAGCAGGTAACAAACGAAATTTTTGTTGTTGTTGACCGGGGCCAGGTTGTTGTAACAATTGAAGCTACAGGTATTGTGGAGGCTGAAAATGAGGTGATTATACTTAGCCCAGCATCAAGTATTATTAAAAAAATTAACAAAGAAGCAGGTAGCAGGGTTTCAGCAGGCGAGGTAATTATGGAACTTGATGAAAGCCAGGTTGAAAGCGAAATTGAAAAAATTTCAGATCAATTGGATGTCAAGCGGAATTCACTGGAAAAATCTCAGCTTAACAACAGAAGTACGTTAATCGACCTTGATTACAATGTTGATGTGAAAAAACTAAGGATAACTTCATTGAAATCGCAGTTGGCTGATGAAGAGCAACTTTTGAGCGTGGGTGGTATTTCTCCTGCCCGTGTTGAGGAGACAAAACAAAATATCACACTTGCCGAGAAAGACCTGTCGATGATTATTGAAAAAAACGACATCAGGTTAAAACAGTTAAAAGCCGACGAAGAAGGGCTTTTAATGCAAATCAGGATACAGGAGAAACAACTGGAGGAAATGAAAAGCCTGATGCAAAAATTAAAGGTTACAGCGCCTTCCGATGGAATTATCCTTTCTGTTTCGGGAAAAGTGGGAGAGAAGGTGAGTGCCGACAGGATGCTTGCACGGATGTCGGACCTCACTACCTTTAAAATAATCGGTTCTATCGATGAAGATTATTCCGATTTTATAAAAACCGGCAATCAGGTTTATGCAATTATCGATAATGAAAAATTAGGCGGAAGGATCGGGAATATTACTCCTGTGATAGAAAACAGTAAAATTCAGTTTAATATCCATCTTGATGAAAGCAACCACCCTGGACTCATTGCTAACCAGAATATAAAAATTCAGGTGATCCGTTCGCTCAGGAACAATACACTCAGGGTGCCCTCAAACGATGAATTCCAGCCAAATAACCAACAAATTGTACTGGTTAAAGATTCAGAAAGGGTAGTTAAAAAAAGTGTTGTGTTCGGTATTAAAGGAATAGAATATCAGGAAGTTTTATCCGGCTTAAAGGAAGGCGACCAGGTTATAACTACGGATCTAAGTAAATATTTTAAAGAGAAAAGCGAAACTTCATTATAAATGAAATCTGCAGGAAAAGTTTTTTTAATTATTTCGGGCCTGATTATATTCAGTAATATTTATTCGCAGGATACATTAAAATACTATTTGAGCCTGAACGATGTAGTTAACCTGGCTATTGAAAAATCTTCGGCTATGAAATACCAGCATAACCGGAATGTTAATTATTACTGGCGTTGGAAAAATTTTAAAACAAGCAACCGCCCCCAACTTGTTTTATCGGGTGAACTGCCTGATTATGATAAATCGACACAGGCAGTAACCCAGCCTGACGGAAGTGTTGAATTTAAACAGGTTACAAACCTTTCAACTTCTGCAAGGTTATCTTTGAATCAATCAATTCCACAAACCGGAACCTATATATATGCTTCCACTTCGTTGTATCGATTCCAGGATTTTAATAAAGATGCAGTGAGTTATTCAGGAAGCCCGTTCTCCATCGGATTTCATCAACCGATTTTTGCAGTTAACTGGCTGAAATGGTCGCGAAAAATCGAACCATTGGTTTACGATGAAGCTCAGAAGGATTATATTGAATCGACCGAGGAGATTTCATTAAATGCAACCTACAGGTTTTTTACATACCTCAGGGTACAAACCAATTACAATCTTGCCGAAAACAACCTGAAAAACAGTACTGCTAACCTGGAAATTGCTGAAACAAAAAAGAGGCTGGGTAAAATTTCAGAAAATGATTTTGCACGGATCAGGCTTGCTGTATTAAATGCACAAAAAGCATTGAATGAAGCAAGTATGGAATTAAAAAATGCCGATTTTGAATTAAAGTCTTACATCGGGTTGAGGCAGGACGAGGAAATTGAACTTACCATCCCAACAGGTATTTATTTATTTGAAATTGATCCTGAAAAAGCCCTGGCTGAAGCAAAAGCCAACCGGAAGGAAAGTGCACAGTTTGAACGCAGGCTTATTGAAGCCGACCGTTCGTTGGTACAGGCAAAAAGCAATACTGGGTTAAGTGCTACATTAAACGGAAGTTACGGGCTGTCGAACAGTGCAGACGAATTAGGGGGAGTTTACGAACAGCCAGAAAAACAACGGACCCTGAATCTTTCACTCAGCATCCCTGTTTTAGACTGGGGACGTTCGGCTTCGGCTGTAAAACTTGCAGAATCGCAACGCGACCTGACTATATACAATGTTGAAAAAGACCGTACGGATTTTGAGCGAAGCGTAATTGTCCAGGTTGAACAGTTTGGCCTTTTAAAAGATCAACTGGAAACAGCAAAAGAAGCTGATAAAGTTGCAGAAAACGGTTATACTATTGCTTTAAAAAGATTTCAAAACGGGGAGATCAGTATTACCGATATGAATATTGCCTTATCAGAACGGGAACGGGCTAAAAGAGATTATATTAATTCATTGAGAACATACTGGGTAGCCTACTACAATCTCCGGATACTGACTTTGTATGATTTTGAACTGGGTCAAAAAATAAGTCACTCAAATCCTTTACTGGTTAATCCGTAATTACCTGAAGTAAAATTTGTAGCTAAATGTCAGGTATAGAGGGAATTCCTTGTAGTATCTTGAAATTTCCACATTAGGATCCTGAATATATTGGGTACGGGAAATCCGTCCGTACATTACACCACCTTCAATGGCAATCCCCTGATTTTTATATTTTCCGAGGTACCATTCGTTTCCTGCAAATATGCCTCCCGACGGAAGATTTTTATGAAAACGAGGGTCTTTTACTAAAGTATATCTGGCAATGGCGCCTGCATATGTCCTTAAATACCCATCGTACCTGAAGCCATACATATATTTCCCCTGGATGCTCATATCATTGAATATAAAATCTTCCATATATGCGGTAGGGCCAAAACCCAGTTCAAATCCACTTGTTTTACTGATCCAGTTACGCAAACTGATGCGGGCAGCATTGGGCGAAATATCAAATCCGGCACCAAAGCCAATTTTCCCGGAAGCATAAAGCGATGAAATGCAAAAAAACAGAATTATAAGTTTTTTCATGACTCAACGAATTTATATACAAATTTATAGATTACAGATGGAACTTATTATCAGGATTTTCCTGAGTTTTCACTACCTGATTGTTGAAAAACTAATTTATAATTAACATTTTTGATTTCAGATCCTGTATAAAAAAGAAGTTTTTAATTAATCTGTTTATTTTGTTAAAATGCAAAAGAAGCTTTTTGTTTTTGATTTGGATTTTACTATCTGGGATGCTGGTGGTACCTGGTGCGATGCCACCAATCCTCCTTATTTTAAGGAAAAAGAAGATGTTTATGATTCTTCAGGCAGATGCCTCAGGTTATATCCCGATGTCCGTAGAATTCTTACTTTACTAAAAAAATCTGGCAAATATATGGCTGTTGCCTCCCGGACTTTTGAACCAGGCTGGGCTAATGATTTATTAAAACTTTTTCAAATCGACCATTTTTTTGACAGGAAAGAAATTTACCCGGATTCCAAGGTCAGGCATTTCAGGAAAATACAGGAGCATTTTAAACTGAACTACAGCGAAATGGTATTTTTTGACGATGAATACAGGAATATTGAAGAAGTTGGCAGGCTGGGTGTTGAGAGTGTATTTGTTAAAAATGGCCTGGATAAGGATTTGATTAAACCTTTTTTATAAATCAAATGATGTTATCTCTGAAAAAAGTAACATCTTTTCCGGATGTTAATTATTTATTTCATTTACAAAATCTTTCAACCATTCTTTTACCGATTCGTTTATTTCCGGGTCTTTTAAAGCGTAGATCAGGTTGGTTTTTAAAAAGCCCAGTTTATTTCCGATATCATACCTTTTGCCGGTGAATTTGAGTCCGTACATGGGATGTTCCTTAACCATTTCCTTCATGGCATCGGTTAGCTGGATTTCGTTATTGATACCGGTACCGATTTTATCGAGGTATGTAAAAATTTCAGGTGTAAAAATGTACCGGCTCGCCACAGCCAGGTTCGATGGAGCCTCATTTACAGAAGGTTTTTCAACCCAGTTACTGGCTTTCAGGATGTTTTCAGCAACAGGGCTCCCGTCAATTACCCCGTAACGGCTGACCAGTTCCGGTTTCACTTCTTCAAGAGCCACAACAGGGGCATGGTACCTATCATAAACATCGATCAGTTGTTTTGTCACCGGAACATCGCCGCCATCAACCAGCGTGTCGCCCAGTAAAATGGCAAATGGTTCATTGTTAACATGGTAGCGTGCATATTTTATGGCATCACCTAATCCGTGCATTTCTTTCTGCCAGATAAAATGGATGTTGGCCATCCTGGAAATTTTTTTGATTTTTTCCAGCATCTCATGGTTTTCTTTTTCGGTCAGGGTTTCTTCCAGAATTGCATTCCTGTCGAAGTGCTCCTCAATAGCCCGTTTCCCTTTTCCAATGATCATCAGAATGTCAGTAATCCCCGATTCCACTGCCTCTTCCACAACATACTGAATGACAGGTGTGTCAACGATCGGGATCATTTCTTTGGGTTGCGATTTTGTGGCAGGAAGAAAACGTGTTCCGTAGCCGGCTGCCGGGATAACTGCTTTTTTTATCATTACTGAGTTACGATATTGGGTTTGATCACATCTATATTATTTCTGACCATCAGGGCTTTTAATTTCTGGTAGGTTTTTTCATTGTCATAAGTCCCGATGATTGCACCCCCAGACCCTGTGAATTTGGCGCTGGCTCCAACCGAACGTGCCAGTTCAACCATTTCAAGGTTACCTTTTGAAATACGTACGGTTTTATTCCTGAGGTTAAAATTCTCATCCATCAGGTCGTGCATGGTTTGGTAGTTGCCTTTTTCCATGGCCTCGCAAAATTCCACAGTCAGTTGCCCCCAGCGAAGCACAGCCTGTAATACTTTCGGGTCGCCAATCTCAAAACGTGCACGTAAGTTGTTATGCACGACTTCAGTCCCTTCAGATAAATTTTTCCGGTAGGCTATATAAAGCGGGGGGAACTTTTTGGGATCGATAATTTTGTAATTCCCGTAACCCTGGGCATCCATAATGTCTTTATCGAAATCCATAAAAACAGGAGTTTCGAATGCCTGGGCCACACGGTCCTGCAATCCGGCTGAAATACCCAGTTCGACTGTTTCAACCGATAAAACCAGGTTTGCCAGAACAGGAGCCGGGATATCAACTTCGTAAAATTCTTTCAGGGCTTTCATGCCTGCAGTTATAATGGCGCTCGATCCGGCAAGCCCAAGTCGAAGCGGGATGTTGGAATCGTAGCGTATGGTAAAATTCTTTTTCGGGAGTTTGATATTATTCAGGAGGCAATATTCAAAGAATATTTTAATAGTGGCCTTAAGTAACCTCATCCCTCCGTAATATCCGGCAAAGTTAATATCATCAACCAATTCTTCGATGCTGTTAAAATGCGTGATGTCAAGCCGTTGAGGTTTAATTTCCAGTTCCGGGGTTTCATATAACTGTACACGTGCAATAAAGTTTGAAAAAACAAAAGCAATTGTTTTCCCGAAAAATCCATCTGACGGATTCCCTATAACTGCTGCCCGGGGGTAAGAATGCGTTTCTATGATCATAGTAATTTTAAAACGACAAATTTAAGCATTCCATTTTTTAATGGCATCCAGATTCCGTTTGTTTTCAATATTTTTTGCAGCAGGTGAAAACAGGAATTCCAGTTCATCGGCAAAATAAGCGGTTATTTTATCACGGACAATTTTCATGGTTGAATTAACCAGGCCATTTTCCTCAGTGAAAGCTTCCGGTAAAACGGCAATTGTTGTTGGCAGCCACCGTTCCGGGAACATGTTTTCATATTTGCCCCCAATCCGGTACTCGTTTATTTCGCGCTGAATAATTCTCAACGATTCCAGGTCGCCTTCATTGGTTTCGGGGTGAATGGCCTTGTTTACCAGTTCCCGTTTGATAGCTGCAATGTTGGGTACTACAAATCCTGCAGTATAAGCATTCTGGTTATTGTAAAGCATTACCTGGTCGATAAATTTCGACTGGTCAACAATGGCTTCTTCAATTCCTTCGGGACTGAATTTTTCTCCGTCATTTCCGATCAGCAGGCTTTTAAACCGGCCCAGGACATAAAGGAAATCGTCTTTATCCATATAACCCATGTCGCCAGTGTGCAGCCAGCCGTCACGGATGGTTTCTTCAGTAGCTTTCGGGTTGTTCCAGTAGCCCAGCATTACATTATCACCCTTTACAACGATTTCGCCTTTTTTTCCAACAGGCATTTCATTTCCATCCTCATCCAGGATTTTCAGGTCGAGGTATTTTACAAGTTTCCCTGACGAACCAAATTTTATGGCATGTAAAGCATTGGATGAAATTACCGGAGCTGCTTCTGAAAGTCCGTACCCCTGGCACATAGGCATCCCAACAGCATAAAAGAAACGTTGTAATTCGATATCGAGCAATGCGCCGCCTCCAATAAAAAACTGCAGATTTCCACCAAAACCTTCCCTTATTTTAGAGAACAAAATCTTATCGTAAAGAGCCAGCAATGGTTTGTAAATAAAACGGAATCCTTTTCCCCGGTCATAACCGTGCCCGTTGTATTTATATGCAACTTTTAAAGCATGATTAAAAAGTTTTTCTGCCGTTTTCCCCTTTGCCCTGATATTGGTTTCAATCCCCTTCCTGAAATTTTTTGCAAGTGCCGGAACACTCATCAGTACATAGGGTTTTATTTCCTTTATATTTTTCGGGATATTTCTGATTGTTTCGGTGGGAGTTTTCCCGGTTTCGAGCGAAGCTACACTTGCACCGTTGTACATCAGACAGTATAAACATGCTGTGTGTGCAAAAGCATGGTCCCAGGGCAGGATAGCCAAGGTTTTCCATTCCGGGGTTATTTCCATCAAAGTGTTCGACTGGATTACATTGGCTGCATAATTCAGGTGCGAAAGCATAATCCCTTTCGGATCGGCTGTTGTACCTGATGTATATGAAATATTAGCAAGGTCGTTAGGTTTAATACTATTCCAGGTGATTTCAAAATCGGAAGAATCCTTTGCCAAAACTTTTTCACCCAGTTTCAGGATGTCAGAATAATCGAGGTCATTTTCTCCCGGATTTTCCTTTCCATCCATATAAATAACTTTCTCAAGGTCGGGAAGCTTGTCCCTGATTTGTTCTATTTTATAAGCCTGCCCGGCTGAAACAACTACCATTTTTGCTCCTGAATGCTGCAACCTGAATTTTAATTCCGATTTGGCTTCGAGTTTTACCGACAAAGGGACATTAATTGCTCCGGCATAAAGTATCGCCAGTTCACTGATGATCCAGGCATTCCGCCCTTCGGCAACCAAACCAACGCGGTCGCCTTTTTTAAGCCCCAGCGACATTAATCCGGCACCCAGCTTAAACACTTCAT
>JAFGGF010000193.1 GCA_016930735.1 Prolixibacteraceae bacterium | reverse complement strand
TGGGCAGTTCGATGTAAAAAGCCTGGATGCAGATAAAGAAAAAATTGTTTATGAACAAGGCGGCTATCTGCACGTACTTAATCCAAAAACAGGTGAAGACAAACAACTTGAAATTTATGTCAGTGGTGATATGAATTTTTCGAGGGAAAGATGGGAAGATGTTACAGCAGGTAATTTATCAAATCCCGATATTTCACCAACCGGTAAGCGGGCAGTATTTGAATACAGGGGAGAAATTTTCACCATCCCAAAAGAAGACGGCACTTGGCGCAACCTTACAAATTCATCAGGTGTTGCAGACCGATACCCGGTCTGGTCGCCTGAAGGTGATAAAATAGCCTGGTTCTCTGATGAAAGTGGCGAATACCAATTGGTGATTTCGGAGCAGGATGGCTTAAATAAAAAGGAATATAAATTACCAAATCCAACCTTTTTTTATAGCCCACAATGGTCGCCCGATGGTAAAAAAATTGCCTTCTCTGATACCGATTATAATATCTGGTTTATAGACCTGGACACTGGTATTGCTAAAAAAGTTGACACTGACCGTTTTGCCCACCCAAACCGATTCATGAATCCATCGTGGTCGCCCGACAACAGGTGGATTGCCTACCCGCGTTTACTTGAAAATAATTATAAAGCTGCCTTTGTTTACAATATTGAAACAGAAGAACAAATCCAGTTAACTGATGGCATGGCTGATGTTCCGTTTGTGGCCTGGGATAAAAGTGGGAAATATTTATATTTCCTTGCCAGCACCAATTACGGATTAAACAGTGGCTGGCTTGATATGAGCTCATATGACCCGGATTTTACCAGAAGCCTGTACTGCCTGATCCTGTCAAATGAAGACCCTTCACCTACCCTTCCTAAAAGTGACGAAGAAGAAATTAAAGGAGAAGTCAAAGCAGGAAACGGTGAAAAAGAAGACAAAAAAGATAAAAAAGAAAATGATCAGGATAAAAAGGATGATACTCCAACTGTAAAAATAGACAGAGAAAACCTGGCACAAAGGATAATCGCTCTTGGCGAAGGCAGCAAAAATTATTCGGGGCTTTTAACAGGACCGGAAAATTCTGTATTCATTTTAGAGGATCCCGAAGGGGCAAGAGGTTCGACTCTTCATAAATATGACCTCAAAAAACTGAAATCCGAAGTTTTTCTTGAAGGGATCAGGCAGGCTGTGGTTTCATTCGATACAAAAAATATACTTTATCAAAAAGGCAGTTCATGGAATATTGTTGGAACTTCAGCCAAACCAAAGGATAGTGATGGCAACCTTAAAATGGATGTTAAAATAAAAATTGACCCCAAAGCTGAATATAAACAGATATTTAAAGAAGGATGGCGCTTTATGCGTGATTACCTTTATGTCGACAACGTTCATGGTGCCCCTTGGGATAAAATATATGAATGGTACTCTCCCTGGATCGATTATGTTCGGCATCGTACCGATTTGAATTATGTTGTTGATATTTTAAGTGGTGAGGTTTCTATTGGCCACTCATATGTCAGAGGTGGAGACATGCCAGATATTGAAAGAGTTCCTGTGGGATTGCTGGGTTGCGATTTTAAAGAAGAAAACGGATTTTATAAAATATCCAGAATTTATACAGGCGAAAGCTGGAACCACGGGCTGGAAGCACCGCTGGCAATCCCCGGAATTAAAATTAAAGAAGGCGATTTTTTACTTGAAGTTAACGGGAAAACACTTCGAGCCCCTGAAAATCCATACAGTTTGTTTGAGCAAACTGCAGGAAGAGAATTAACGCTAACCACCAATTCCAAACCTACTCTTGAAGGTTCAGTAAAAACATTGGTTAAAACCGTCTCAAACGATGGCCAACTCAGAAATTTTGACTGGATCGAAAACAACCGAAAAAAAGTGGATGAGTTATCAGGAGGTAAGATTGCTTATGTTTATGTGCCAAATACCAGCAATGCAGGTTTTGATTATTTCAACCGGTATTATTTTGCACAACAGGATAAAAAAGGTGTCATTATTGATGAAAGGAACAATGGTGGAGGTTCTGCGGCTGATTATTTTATCGATATAATGACCCGTCATCATTTCGGATATTTCAATAGCAAAGCAAATAATCACCGGCCATGGACAACACCTATGGCCGGGATCTGGGGCCCAAAAGTTATGATCATCAATGAAAGGGCCGGTTCGGGAGGCGACCTGTTCCCGTATATGTTTAAGGAAGCTAAAATAGGGCCGTTGGTGGGAACACGTACCTGGGGTGGACTGGTTGGAACCTGGGATACACCTGCATTTATTGATGGTGGCAGGATGGTTGCACCAAGAGGGGGCTTCTTTGATGTGAATGGTGAATGGGCAGTTGAAGGAGAAGGTATTTCACCTGATATTGAAGTTATACAGGAACCCGGACTAGTGTTGCAGGGAAAAGATCCTCAATTGGAAAAAGCTGTTGAAGAAGCATTAAAACTATTAAAAAATAACGAATTTATTATGAGATCCGAACCGGAAGCACCTAAAAAATGGAAACGTCCTGACTACTTTAAAATGCAATAAATCAGCATATTTATAATATTTAAGCCATCTGTTTTCAGCAGATGGTTTTTTTTAAGCAATATATTCGTATTTTACGAAT
>JAFGGF010000192.1 GCA_016930735.1 Prolixibacteraceae bacterium | reverse complement strand
TGGTTCGGAAAAGAGCCGGATATTACAACAGAAAACCCATAATACCAATAATTCCTTTTATAAGGATGCAAATTTTTTGATTTAAAATGATAACTTTAATTAATCATTGGCATTAACATATTAAAAAATATTGGCCCTGAAAAGAATTATAAAAATAATAGCGCTTATAATCATTGTTGGTTCATGTAGTAATCATAACAAAGATATTACAGAAAATCCAGCTCTGAAAAATAACACCAATACATTTCCGGAAAGTAAAGCATTAATAATTAATTCGTTCGGAGACACCATTAAAACCGGAGTTGCCCTTCCGCTTGATTCTTTTGCCAATCCTGAAATTCCTGCCCTCCCAAGCCTGATTCATTTAAAAAAGCCGGTTAATATACCCTTAAAAGTAAAAACTCAAAAAGTCCCGGACAGACTGAAAAAAACAGAAATATTAAAATCCGGGTTAAAAATATTCAGACCAGGAACAGATACATCCTCTTTTATAATGAGAAACTCAACCGGTGAAGTAGTCCAAACAGGAGTACAATTGCCTGCTAAAGGGAAAATATTGCCTTTATTTCAACCTATACCGGTTAATGCCCAACCTGCCAAACGTAAAGACAATGCAATTATTGATATCAGATATTTTGATGTTGAGCAGGGATTAAACTCGGCTTATGTTTTATCACTGCTTAAAGATAAACGTGGAAATATTTGGTTAGGCACAAAAGGCGGAGGTGTCAGTATGTATAATGGAGAATCATTTCTGAACTTTACAGTGAACGAGGGATTAAGCAGCAACAGTGTATGGTGTATGCTTGAAGACAGCAAAGGAAATATATGGTTCGGGACTGAAGGTGGTGGAGTATGTAAATACAACGGCAAAACAATCACCCATTTTACTGAAAATGAAGGACTGACCAATAATCAGATACTTTGTTTATTTGAAGACAGCAAAGGAAATATATGGTTTGGCACAAACAACGGAGGTGCAACAAAGTTTGACGGGGAAAACTTTACACACTATACTAAAAAAGAAGGATTATGTAATATCATTCAGGCAATTATAGAAGATAAAAAAGGTAATTTATGGTTCACTTCATATACTGAAGGTATTTATGAATTCGACGGTAAAAGTTTTACTCAATATACTGAAAAAGACGGACTGGGCAACAACAGTGTTATGCCTGTTCTGGAAGACACTCACGGAAATCTTTGGTTTGGCACATGGGGAAGTGGTTTGATAAAATACGACGGTGAGAATTTTACCCGTTATACCGAAAATGAAGGGCTTTGTTATAACTTCATTAATTCATTGGCTGAAGATAAAAAAGGGAATATATGGATCGGTACATGGGAGGGCCTGAGTAAATTCGATGGAAGCCACTTTACAAATTATACCGAAGAAGATGGCTTGAGTTATAATGATGTAAGATCAATACTTATTGACAATCATGGAGTATTGTGGCTGGGAACATGGGGAGGCGGATTAAATATTTTCAATCCCGATAATTTTACAGTTTATACTGAAACCTCCGGGTTAAGTGAGGCTCACATATTTTCGATAACAGAAGATTCTGCGAAATATCTTTGGTTTGGGTCGTGGAATGGCTTAAGCCGCTTTGATGGTTCAATATTCAGCCATTACACTCAGAGCCAGGGCTTAAAAGGAACTTCTGTTTATGCCGTTTTTATCGATTCAAAAGAAAACATCTGGTTTGGAAATGAAACAGGTGGTATTAACCGCTTAAACAATGAGAAAATCACTTATTACCCATATTTCGAAAAATTAAATAATAAAATCAATTCCATTGCCGAAGATCCTAAAGGTAATTTATGGTTTGCTTTTGAAAGGGACGGATTATGCAGGTTTGATGGCAGTTCCTTTACTCAGTATAATGAAAAAACAGGATTTCCGGAAAATGAAGTGAATGTAATTTTTTGTGATGGAAAAGGAAACATCTGGGTTGGAACCGAAGGAGGAGGGCTGATTCAGATTTCAGATCAACACATTACTTTTATTTCAAGTAATGAAGGATTAAGTGATAACAAGGTAACAACCATTTTTGAAGACAGCAATCAAAACTTTTGGATCGGGACCCGTAACGGTGGATTAAATTTATTTGATGGCCAGTCGTTTTCCAGTATAACTACCTCTGAAGAATTGGTTAGTAATTCAATCCGCTCTTTTTCAGAAGACAGGAATAATAATTTATGGATTGGAACTGAAATAGGGCTTAACCTGATAAAAAATATTTCAGCAGAAAAAATCCGGAATATTCAGGATTGGAAAGCAAACCTGAAAGTACTGAATTTCGGAATACCTGATGGATTAACTTCAACGGAATTCTATTTAAACAGCAATTTAACCGACAGCAAAAACAATATCTGGTTTGGAACCGGGAAAAGTCTGGCATGCCTCAATCTAAATAATTTCCGGATTCCTGATATAAAACCCACTATTCAATTAAACAGGATTGAAATAAATGAACAGTTTTATGATTTTCAGAATATTAATAGTGAAAACAGGAAAAAGTTTCAAAATGTTATACCGTTTTCAAATTATCCAGGTTCATTGAAAATTACTAATCATGAAAATCACCTGACATTTTATTTTTCAGCATTTGACCCAAATCCCTTAAATCAGGTAAAATATTCATACAAAATAGAAGACCTGAATAAAGAATGGAGCATCCCCTCAACTGAAGACAAAGCGGATTACCGTACTTTACCTTTCGGAAACCACATTTTTATGGTGAGGGCAATTGGAAAATCACAGATTTGGAGCGACCCGATTGTTTACTACTTTTCAATTTCTCCCCCCTGGTGGAATACAACTTATGCCAAAATTGCTTATGCTCTAATTTTAATTTCACTGTTTATCGGATTAATAAGGTTGAGGACAAATAATTTACATAAGAAACAGATACAATTAAGAAAACAAATTGATGAAAGGAACCAACAGGTTATTAAGGCCACTGAATCGGACCGGTTAAAATCTGCTTTTCTGGCAACCATGTCGCATGAGATCAGAACTCCCCTGAATGCTATCATTGGCTTTTCTGAGCTTATTAATATAAATATGCCGGTTGAGGAAATAGTTAACTTCTCTCAAATTATTAACTCAAGCGGAATCCATCTTTTAAGCATAGTTGAAGATATCTTTGATATCAGCCTGATAGAATCGGGCCAGATAAAACTAACGATAGAAAATGTAAACCTTAAAATAATTTATGAATCGGTTTACAGTATTATACAGGAGGAAAAAAAGAGGATTAATAAAGAAAACATTGAAGTCAGGCTGGTTTATCCTGAAAATAAAGACCTGCATGTTGAATCTGATTTATCAAAACTGAAACAAATACTGATTAACCTGCTTAAAAACGCACTGAAGTATACAGAAAAAGGATACATTGAATTTGGGTATAAAATCGAAAATCCGAATGGTAAACCTTATATTTTGTGCTATGTAAAAGACACCGGAATTGGAATCCCGGAAAATAAAAAAGATCTGATATTTGAGATTTTTCGGCAGGTTGATGATTCAAACACAAGAGCTTACGGAGGTGTTGGAATTGGGCTTTCCATATCAAAAAAGCTAACAGAAATCCTCGGCGGTAAAATATGGGTTGAATCAGAAATCAATAAAGGCAGTACATTCTTTTTTACAATACCGTTAAATTCCAATGTGATAATTGTTGAACCAACTGAAAATATTGTTGAAAAAAATAAAACACTTCAGGATATAACTATCCTGATTGCCGAAGACGATTTTATCAGTTATAATTTCTTGAAAATCATCCTGGAAAGATATGGGATAAATACAGTCCTTGCTAAAAATGGCAGGGAGGCAGTTGAAATTTGCAGCGAAGATCCAACAATTGAACTGGTACTTATGGATTTAAACATGCCTGAAATGAATGGGTATCTGGCAACTGAGGAAATAAAAAAGATCAGGCCCGGATTGCCCATTATTGCACAAACAGCATATGCTATTAAAGGAGACCTGCAAAAAGCCCTGGATGCCGGATGCGATGATTATATTTCAAAACCCACTAAAAGGGAATTATTGATTGAAAAAATAAAAAAATCATTAAATATTATGGATGAACCTGAAAACTGGTAAATCCTTGCTCTGTGCCCAGACAATCAGGCTCCTGCCGTTATTTTATTTTGGCCTATGTGTTGTTGGAATTGAAAAATAAAAAATTGAGCCTGTTCCCGGTATACTTTCAACCCAAATATTACCCCCATGCCTTATAACAAATTCTTTACTGAGTATTAATCCTAATCCTGTTCCTTTTTCACCCCCTGTACCTGTTTTTGACTCATTTTCACCTATCTCAAATAACGATTTCATTTTTCCCGGTTCAATACCAATTCCATTATCTTTAAAACTGAAGACAATAAAATCCTCATTTTTAATTACATCAACAATTATTTCCTGCCCCTGATCACTGAATTTAATGGCATTGGTTAACAGGTTCCTGCAAATAAGCAAAAGCATATTCAGATCGGCATAAATCGAAATATTTTTTTTATCAGCATGATTGATGATCGTAATATTTTTCTTTTTTGCTACCGAATTTACTTCAGCAATTATCGACGGCAAAAATTCGGAAACAGATAATTTCTCTGGTAAAAAATCAATTGTCCCTCTTTGTGCCCTCGACCAGTTCAACAAATTTTCAAGAAGTGCATAGGCATTTTCTCCTGATTCCTTTAGGTCGGTTAAAATTACATTCAGTGATTTTTTATCATAATTCTCAAAATTTTCTATTAACAAATCGGTGTAACCCAAAATGATATTAAACGGATTTTTCAGGTCGTGCGCTATAATCGAAAACAACTTATCTTTTGTAGCATTGATTTTTGCAAGCTCTTCGGTTCGTTTTTTCACATTTTCTTCCAGAAGGTGTTTTTGTTTTTTCAGGGATGAAACACGATAATAATAAACAGCAACTATTGTAATAATAATGGCAAGCACTCCAAGTATCCTGAATAATAAGGTTTGCCACCAGGGTGGAATTATTGTTATCTGAATTGATGTACCTTCTTCATTCCAGACACCGCTGTTATTTGAACCTTTTACTCTGAAAATATATTTCCCCGGATCGAGGTTTGTATAGGTTGCCTCCCTGGAATTACCACACTGAATCCAGTCATCATCAAAATTTTCCAGCATATATGCATGCCTGTTTTTATTCGGGCTTGTAAAATCCAATGATGCAAAATGAAAAGTCAAAACCGACTGGTCGTATCTCAGGCTGATCTCATTCGTTTCGCAGATAGTTTTTTTAAGTGGTGAACCGGGAGTTGCCGGGCTGACCGGAATATGATATATATCGAGCCCGGTAATCTGAATGTCAGGAACGGTTGTGTTTTGTACAAGCTTTTTCGGATCGATCACATTAAATCCGTTAACACCCCCGAAATAAAGGTTCCCGTTTCTGTCTTTCTGAATACTTCTGGCTTTAAATTCATTGCTTTGTAATCCATCATCGCGGGTATAAATTGTTACATCCCCGTTTTTCCTGTCGAACATACAAATACCACTCGTTGTTGAAGCCCAGAGCATACCGGCATCATCGATTACCAATCCACTGATTACATTTCCCGGAAGCCCGTCTGAAATCGAAAAATGCTCAAATCTTTCTGTTTTCGGATTAAATCTGTCAATACCCATTAGGGTACCAAACCACACACTGGTATCATTTTCAAAAACAATATCATTTATTTCAACGATCCCTATTTTCTTCTCTATTTCTGAAAATCGTTCTATCTTTTTTGATTCAGGTGTATAAATTAAAAATCCGGTAGTTGTACCGACGTATAAATCACCCTTCCCGTTGTTCCTGACAATATTCACGGTATTATTGTCAGCTTTATTGGTTATTTCATTTATTGTCTCGAATTCATTCAATTCAGGAATAAAATGAACCAACCCTCCGTAATGGCATCCTAACCAAAGGTCATTATTGCTGCCTTTTGAAATGGAATAAATTTTATTATCAGGAATTTCACTGTTCCGGGTATTAAAAGATTTAAAAGTATTGTTTTCAGGACTAAACCTGATTAATCCACCATCCCAGGTTGCAAGCCAGATATTATGGCTTTCATCTTCAACCATTGAAAGGATGTAGTCGTTTGAGATTTGCGAATTCTGAGCTCTGAAATTTATAAATTTATCATTGGTTTTATCATATCCGAATAATCCTTTCCCATCAGTTCCGATCCAAATCCTGCCTTTTGAATCTTCAAGGAAAGAATTTACAATGATATTGTTGAAAGTCAGTCCGTCAACATTCATTTCCTCAAAAACGGAAATTGAATTGCCATTTTTAGGTTCAATAAATACACCATGCCCATAAGTACCAAACCATAAATTCCCTGACCTGTCCTGAAAAATCGCATTTACGGAAGTGGATTTTAAAAAATCAAATTTAGTCCCGTTTGCTTTCTGATGCCGAAAATTCTGATGTTCCCGGTCAAAAAAATACAAGCCGTTATTTTCGGCACCAATCCATAAATTGTTTTCAGAATCGACATAAGAACTTGATAAAAAATTTGGGGAAATTGAATATGGGTCATTTACATTGTTTTTGTAATGAAACAATCTGTAATCATTGTTGCCCTTGTCTTCTATCCTGAATAACCCATCCTCGCTGTTTACCCAGATATTCCCGTTTTTATCTTCTGAAATACTCCAAAAAAGGTATTCAGAAAAATTTTGTCCGTCAATCCCTTTTCCAATACATGTAAATACATTTGTTTCAACATTGTATAAATAAAAACCTTTCCTGGTGCTTATCCATATACGGCCCTGTTCATCTGACAAAACATCGGTAGCCTGAGAATCACTTAAGCTGTTTTGATTTAAGGTATTATGTGCAAATAACACATACTGATTATTTTTTAAATCGAATTTGATTAATCCTACATTGGAAGCAATCCACAACTGGCCAAATTGGTCTTCATCGATTCCATAGGCCTGAAAAATAAAATTATAAAGGCACGATGAAGAATCTTTATTAAAATTAATAAATCCACCGGTAATTGGATTGTATTTGCTGATTCCTGTGTTGGTGCCTAAATAGAGATCATTGTTTTTATTAATATAAAGTGAGCGGATCAGATTATCGGGGAGGCTGTTTTTATTGTTGGGTTCATTTTTATAGACTCTGAATACCTTTCCGTCAAAACGGTTCACACCATCATAAGTGCCAATCCAGATAAAACCTTTTTGATCCTGCTGGATACAAAGGATATTCGAAGACGAGAGCCCGTCATCGGTTGTCAGGTTATTTAACTGCAAATGCCCGTTTTGCGCTGAAGTATGTAAAAAAAGACATAAAAAAACTATTGAAGCAATCAATAACTTAAATTGATTTTTCATGTAATAATTACTTTGAATGATCCTTAAATTAGTCTTTCCTTTTGATTGTTAAAAATAACAGAATCTTTTAATATTCAAAATCATAATTAAATCTATCCCAAACTCAAAATGTTTATTTAATATGCTGACAATCCTATTAAAATTACAAAAATCTGATACATTTTGGCAGTTGATTGTTATCTTTAGTAATATAAGGTAAAAATGTAATTTTTTAAATGTCACAAATTAAAATTATTAAAGAACAGCTTGGTAAACCGTATTACGATTTTGATTTCCTGCTGGGTTGTTTTAAAGAAGTACTGATCGAAAATAATGAAGGCAAATTAGCCTCATGTTTACCATGGATTTGTAGTTCAGAAAAGTTATCTGAAACATCTTTCACCAGAAAACATTTCCACATGTATTCGGTTTGTTTCCAGCTTTTGAATCTGGCCGAAACCAATGGAGCAGTGCAAAACAGGAGAAAAGCTGAAGAAAACAATAAACTTTCGGGCATAAACGGTTTATGGGCAAACAGCCTCCTGCTTCTAAAAAATAACGGAATTACAGAGGAAGAAACTTTAAATACATTAAAAGAAATTGAAATTCAACCGGTTCTGACAGCCCATCCAACAGAAGCCAAAAGGCCGGTTATCCTGAAAAAATACCGGGAACTTTACCTGCTACTTGTAAAACGTGAAAATTCGATGTACAATTCTTATGAATTGGAAGAAAACAGGAATGAAATTAAAAGAGTCATTTCTTCAATCTGGCACATCGATGAATATTACCTCGAAAAACCAACCGTAGAAAATGAACTTGAAAATGTGATCCACTATTTTGTAAATGTTTTCCCTGAAGCAACTGACCTTTTAAACCACAGGCTTTTGCAGGCCTGGGAATTTACTGGATTTAACAGTTCGCAAATTATTAAAGAAAATAATTTCCCTCA
>JAFGGF010000191.1 GCA_016930735.1 Prolixibacteraceae bacterium | reverse complement strand
CTTATTTCCAAGTTCAACCAGCGCCCTTAGGTTGTCTCCTGAAATCGATTTGTCGTCATTCAGGAAAGTTCCGTCAAGATCGGTAGCTATCAGTTTTATTTTATCCATCCTTTCAGTTCAGTTGTAACGAAAATACAAAACATCAATAATTAAGAAAAGGCTCGACCTGATTCTTTATAAAAAGATAACAAAACACAACATTGAGCTAAAATTTTGAGTGTTTGACCGAAAAAAATTTAACAGAATAAATTACTGTCCTACTTTTAAGCGATTATTATATCTTTGTGCTTTGATTTTAAAATACCTATGAATTTAGCACTCATCGGATACGGAAAAATGGGGAAGGAAATTGAGAAGATTGCCATCGAAAGAGGGCATCAGATTTCGCTGATCATCGATATCGACAATCCGGAAGATTTTACTGTTGAAAACCTTAAAAACTGCGATGTTGCTGTTGAATTCACACGTCCTGAAACTGCTGTTGATAATTATTACAAATGCCTGGAAGCAGGGATTCCGGTGGTTAGCGGGACTACAGGCTGGCTCGACAGGAAAGAAGAAGTTTTTGATAAATTCAGGAAAGCTAACGGCACCTTATTTTATGCCAGTAATTTTTCAATCGGTGTAAACCTGTTTTTTGAACTGAACAGGAAACTGGCAGAGCTTATGGCTCCTTACAGCGATTATAATGTTGGAATTAAGGAAGTCCACCACACCCAAAAACTGGATTCACCCAGCGGAACTGCAATCAGTATTGCAGAAGATATAATCAATAAAATTCCGGCAAAGGAAAGCTGGATTAATGAACCGCAAAAAACCGCTGACCAACTTGAGATCATCTCGGAACGGACAGGCGATGTTCCCGGAATCCACAGTGTAAAATATGAATCGGATATCGATTTTATTGAAATTACCCACAGCATTAAAAAACGTAAGGGGCTGGCTTTCGGGAGTGTGCTTGCTGCAGAATTTTGTTTGAGCCATTCAGGAATCCTTTCAATGAAAGACTTATTAAAAATATAATCTCACATTATAAAATGAAACAAATATTAAGAAACAAGTGGTTTAAATTTATTACAGTCGGAATTCTTTACTTCCTTTGGGTAATCTGGCTCAAAAACTACTGGTGGTTTATCGGTTTAGCCGTAATTTTTGACATTTATATTTCAAAAAAAGTACACTGGTCATTCTGGAAAAAGAAAAATCCTCCCGGAGGCAAACAAACCAAACTGGTTGAGTGGGTCGATGCAATCATTTTTGCAGTTATTGCAGCTTCATTTATCCGGATGTTTTTTATCGAAGCCTATACAATCCCTACTTCTTCGATGGAAAAATCGATGCTGGTTGGCGATTACCTTTTTGTAAGCAAAACAGCATACGGGCCTAAATTACCAAATACTCCTCTTTCGTTTCCGTTTGTGCACAATAAACTCCCGCTTACCGACCATACAAAATCGTACCTTGAATGGATCAAAAGGCCTTACAAACGAATTGCAGGCTTTTCAGAAATTAAAAATAACGATGTGGTTGTTTTCCATTTCCCTGAAGGGGATACGGTGGCAACCCGGCTCCCGACACAGAGCTATTACCAGTTGGTAAGGGCATACGGCCGTCAAAGGATATGGTCGGATACCCGGAATTTTGGCGAAATTATTGTTCACCCCGTCGATAAACGTGAAAATTATATTAAACGATGCGTGGGAATTCCCGGCGATGAAATTGAAATAAAAGAAAGTCAGCTGTATATAAACGGAAAACCACAACAACATTTTGTGGGAATGCAGTATGATTATATTGTAAAGACCAATGGAACTTCAATAAATCCAAAAGCACTCGACCGGCTGCATATTGCAAATGCCGACCGGACCAGTTTTTCCAGCCAGCAGTATATTTTCCCGCTGACCGATGAAAATGTGGAAAAAATTAAATCGTTTGCCAATGTTGTCTCAGTCGAAAAAACACTTGAGGAGCCTTCACAATGGGATCAGAATATTTTCCCTTCTGTTGAAAGTTATAAATGGAACGTAGATAATTATGGCCCGTTAAAGGTTCCGGCAAAAGGTGAAACCGTTAACCTGACGGTTGACAACCTGCCTTTGTACAGGCGAATTATTGATGTTTATGAAAACAACGACCTCGAAGTTGATGGAAATACAATTAAAATAAACGGTGAAGTAGCTACAACCTACACTTTTAAAATGGATTATTACTGGATGATGGGTGATAACCGCCACAATTCAGCCGACTCCAGGTACTGGGGTTTTGTGCCTGAAGACCATGTTGTAGGTAAAGCCCTGTTTATCTGGCTTTCATTGGATAAAGACCGTGGCTTCCCTTCAAATATCAGGTGGAACAGGTTACTCAAATGGGTACATTAAAAATATTTTCAATTCAGGAAAAGGGCGATGGAAACATTGCCCTTTTTTTAATATCTCTGGATTATTAATTCATCTTATCTTTTTAAACTTCTATAGAATCACTTTGTGATCTGTATATAATTCCACTTTATCAAATCTTTATAATATAATTATCTACATACTGTGTAATCTAAGCGACACTGAAAGTGTCCAATTATAATAACCCGGAGTGGCGCTCCGGGTTAATTGAGTATAAAATACATCGTCTGGTCTGAATAGTTGTTAAATGAATAAAATTTATCCCGGACGAAACTTCTTTGTCCGCGATTGAAAAAAGAAATTGAACAAAATAGACTGATTTTTAAAGAGAGACTTTTTTTGTATAAATTACATCGACTTCATTTCCTTTACTGCTTTCCCGGAATCACGATTATCATTTAAATCTGATTCAATTAAGTTTACCCTTATCACTACCTTCTTGGCCGAAAAAAATTCTGTTCCGTTTTTTCAAATTATACATTTAATAAACATTGTCAAATCACTTTATCCTTTTACTCTGAAAAATTTCAAATGCATGAAAAAAGTTTTATCAAACAAATGGTTCAAATTTATTTCGGTTGGCATTCTTTATACTCTCTGGGTTATCTGGCTGGGTAGTTTCTGGTGGCTGATCGGGCTTGCTGTAATTTTTGATATTTATATCAGTAAAAAAATACACTGGTCGTTCTGGAAAAAGAAAAATCCGCCTGACGGAAAACAAACAAAAGTTGTTGAATGGGTCGATGCGGTAATTTTTGCAGTAATTGCAGCAACGTTTATCCGGATGTTTTTTATTGAAGCTTATGCTATCCCCACTCCTTCCATGGAAAAATCGCTGTTGGTTGGCGACCACCTTTTTGTGAGTAAAGTTTCATACGGGCCCAAATTACCAAACACTCCACTATCCATCCCCTTTATCCATAGCAAAATACCTTTAACTCACCATACCAAATCGTATGTTGAATGGATAAAAAGGCCATACAAAAGGATTGCAGGATTATCAAAGATCAAAAATAATGATGCAGTGGTTTTCCATTTTCCCAATAGCGACACGGTGGCAACCAACCTGCCGGAAGCCGATTATTACCAGCTTTGCAGGAATTTTGGCAGGGACAAGGTTTGGTCCGACACCCGGACTTTTGGTAAAATAATCTCTCATCCTCCCGACAAAAGGGAAAACTATGTAAAGAGGTGTGTGGGAATTCCCGGTGATGAAATTGAGGTCAGGAGTGGGCAGCTCTTTGTAAACGGTAAAGCTCAGGAACATTTTGAGGGGATGCAATACAATTACCTCGTAAAAACCAATGGAACACCTATTAATCCGAAGGCTCTCGACCGTTTAAAAATAGCCGAAAGTGACAGGTCAAATTATACAACACAACAATATTTGTTTCCCCTGACCGATAATAATGTGGAAAAATTAAAAGCCTTTTCCAATGTCGTTTCAGTTGAAAAGACAATGGAAGATACAACAAAATGGGAAAAGGATATTTTCCCTTCTGATGCCCGGTATAAGTGGAATGCAGATTATTACGGTCCAATAAAAATACCAGCCAAAGGAGAATCCGTAACTCTGACAATTGACAACCTTCCTATATACCGACGTATTATTGAAATTTATGAAAACAATGACCTTGTAGTTGATGGAAATTCAATAAAAATAAATGGCAAAATTGCCACTTCCTATACCTTCAAAATGGATTATTACTGGATGATGGGTGACAACCGCCACAATTCAGCTGATTCAAGGTTTTGGGGTTTTGTCCCTGAGGATCATATAGTTGGAAAACCAATTTTTATCTGGCTATCGCTGGATGAAGATCGGGGATTTCCGGCAAATATCAGATGGAATCGTATGTTTAAGGCGGCGAATTAAAATAATACAAATACCCAATCGTTTAAAAGGATAGTGTTTCATTATCCTTTTTTTGTATTTTTATCCGTTATGCAGGCAATAATAATCATACTACTGATTCTGGCCATCCTTCTGGTAATATTTACATTGCAGAATTCAGTTGGCATTTCAATAACTGTATTTTTCTGGAAGATCACCGATGCTCCGCTGGTTCTGGTTTTACTGGTTTGTATTGTGTCTGGGTACCTTTTATCAACCTTTTACCTTTTACCCAAAATCTGGAAACTGAAAAAAGAATTAAACCGGATCAAAAAACAAAGAAGTGAACCGAAAATCACAAACAAACCAGGAACATTGATTGATGACCTGGATTCAATTGATTCCGGAAACAAAGATCCTGAAGGAATGCGGTTAGAAGATGAAGAAGAAAGTTCGTTTTTCACCGATTGATTATGACTAAAAATCCGGTTTTACTAAGTACTTCTTATTTGCCTCCGATTGAGTATTTTTCTGCTATCAATACCTCTTCAGAATTTTACATTGAGAAACATGAAAATTTTATCAAACAATCTTATCGAAACCGGTGTATGATCCTTGGGGCAAACGAGCCAATCGGCATAGTAATTCCGGTTGAAAAAGGCAGGGGCGGGAAAAAACCGATTCAGGATATAAAAATATACAATCATCTTCCATGGCAACGTAACCATTGGCGAACCATTTTTTCAGCATACAATTCATCACCGTTTTTTGAATATTACAAAGATGATTTTATTCCCTATTTCGAAAAAAAATGGAATTTCCTTTTTGATCTGAATAATGCTTTGCTGGAAACCATTCTGGAAATCCTTGAATTGCCCTCTGAAATAAATTTTACAGAATCTTACGAAAAGAATCCAATGGGGAAAAAAGACCTTAGAAATATTATTTCGCCTAAAATAAAACCGGATACGAAATTCAAAACTTACACTCAGGTTTTCAGTGAAAAATCAGGTTTTGTAAGAAACCTCAGCGTAATTGATTTAATTTTTAACATGGGTCCAGAAAGTGAAACATTTTTGTAGTTATCATTTAACGGTTCAAAACAACCAGTCAGTTCAAATCTATTTACCAACAGCAATCACCGATTTCATTGCCCTGTAATAAATAGTATTTCCTGAAATTGCCGGAGTTGCCATTAAAATATCATTCATGTCATTTGTTGCCAATAATTCATATTCCGGGCCTGCTTTTAAAACATAAACAATACCATTTTCGGCGCTGCAATAAACTTTGCCATCGGCAGCAACACACGATGCTGTTACCCCACCCGATACTCCCAACGACTGCCGATACATCAGCTTTCCGTTTTCAGCTTCATAAACAGTTAAAGCCCCGTTTATCCTTAAATTATATAAATAATCGCCGTATATCAGCGGAGTCAGCATGTAAGATCCTCCTCTGTTTATACTCCATACAATATTGTCATTTGAGGTTTCATCTTCTTTAAGGGTAATATTTTCCTTGGCTGTTGGCTTAACTACATAAATGGGTGAAAACCTTCCGTGAGCATTGTTTATAAAAATCAGGTTATGGGCAAAAACAGGAGTCGGTGCCGGAGCATCTCCTCCCCCACTCATTTTCCAGATTTCCTCACCGGTTTCAAAATCATAGCCTCCCATATGTTTAAATCCGTTTACAACCACCTGTGTTTTTCCATCCGATTCAACGATATTTGGCGACGACCATGTTGAAATTTCATCTCTTGAAGTGCGCCAGGCCTGTTCTCCTGAATTCACATCGAAAGAAGCAATAAAACAATCACCAAGGAAATCGCACTGTACAATAACTTTCCCTTTGTGAATAATCGGGGAACTGGCAAACCCCCATTCAACATCCGGATCGGTATAAGGGCCGGCATTCAAAACTCCCAGATCCTTTTTCCAGAGTAAATTTCCATTCAGGTCGTAACAGTATAATCCTTCCGAACCAAAAAATACCACCAGGTGTTCACCGTCGGTCGCAGGCGTACAATTGGCATGTGTAGCTTTGGTATGGCGCTTGGTATGAGGAATACCTTTATGTGCGAGCTTTTGCCAGATTATTTCTCCGGTATTTTTATCAAGGCAATAGACTTTAAATTCATGTTCCGAATCATCATTAACGGCATCAATATCGCCGTAAAGCCCGACTTTCAGTTCATTGTTTCCTGATCCGCTGATGGCAGTGGTTATAAAAAGTTTATCTCCCCAGATAACCGGGCAGGAATGGCCAAGCCCGGGGATTGATGTCTGCCATTTT
>JAFGGF010000031.1 GCA_016930735.1 Prolixibacteraceae bacterium | reverse complement strand
TTTTGCCGATTGATGGGTTTTAAAATGTGGCCTGAATTCCATGTTAAACTTTCCGGCTTTTTTGGCCATACGCTCAATGTTTTCCAGGCAAACTTTTTTATCAAGAATCAATGTGGGTTTTATAATATCCATCATAATAACCGGGGTTTTTCCAATATTAAAATTTGTTTTTATAGTTTCCAAGCAGCTTGTTTTTTAACCCGAGCAGTTCTTTTGAAATACCAACTTTGTAAATATGAGGACTGACAAACCTTTTATGTTCATCAGGAAGTTTTTCCGCCCTAGATTTTACATACTCAAATATTTCTGAAGGATTATTTTTATCGATTTGAACGGTTTGGTCTGAGTATACTACTTTCAGCAATTCTTCTGATTTTAATCCTGAAATCTGAGTGGATTTTTCAGGATAAACTGGATGGCAGATGGTATCAACCTCGTTAATATCCTGATTGGATAATAAAATGGCATCCCGGTAAAAATTACCTTCGTGATCGTATAAACGGAATACATTTTTTATTCCCGGCAAAGTTACTTTTTCAATGTTTTCAGAAACTTTCATTTTGGGCTGTCCATCGATCCACGCCAGTTTATATACACCATCGAGTGCAGCATCGGGTTTCCCTGTCACCATTTCAGTGCCGACTCCAAAAACATCGATTGGTGCTTTTTGCTCCTGAATCAGGCTCTGGATTACCAATTCGTTGAGTTGGTTGGAAGCAATAATTTTAACATACTTCAATCCCGCATCATCCAGCATTTTTCTTGCTTTTTTACTGAAATAAGCCAGGTCTCCGCTATCGAGTCGGATGCCTTTCAACTGATGCCCTTTTTCCTCCAGTTCTTTGGCAACTTTAACAGCATACGGTATACCTGATTTAATCGTATCATATGTATCAACCAACAGGATTGTATTATCGGGATTATTTTCGGCATAAACCCTGAAAGCCTCCAACTCATTATCAAAGCTCTGGATCCATGAATGTGCCTGAGTACCTGAAACAGGTATATTAAATAATTTTCCTGCCAACACATTCGATGTTGAAGAAGCTCCGCCGATTACGGCTGCACGGCTCGCAAACAAAGCTCCGAATCCCTGGGCCCGTCGTAATCCAAAATCAGAAAACACCCTTCCTCCCGAAGCAAGCCAGACACGGTAGGCTTTGGTTGCGATCAGAGTTTCAAAATTAAGGACGTTCAATAAAAGGCTTTCAATTAACTGGCATTCTATAATATCGCCTTCCACCCTTAAAACAGGTTCATTCGGAAAAACAATTTCGCCTTCTGTCATGCTGAAAATTTCTCCTTTAAAAGAGAATGTTTTCAGATAATTCAGAAAATCAGATTTTAAGCCAAGGTTTTTTAAATACTCAATATCAGTTTCGGAATAAGTAAAGTTTTGCAGGCTTTCGAGGAAATCATACAATCCGGCAAAAATTGCAAAACCACTTTTATACGGATTGGTTCGGAAAAAATAATCGAAAACAACCCGGTTGTTTTTTTTACCTGAAAAGAAATAGCCCTGAGCCATCGAAAGCTCATAAAAATCGGTGTAAAGACCTAAATTTTTTAAAGGAAATAACATATTCTGATTTTAAGAATTGCCATAAAGTTAGGAAGGAAATTATTAATACAAAAAACTCCATCCGGTAAAGCGAACAGAGTTTCTATTTTTATGAGTTAAAATCTTAATCCTGATTTAAAAATATAGTTTGCGCCCTTTTGGGACCTACCGAGGCAATACTGATTGGCACACCGGTTTCTTCTTCAATAAAATTGATGTAATTATTAAACTCCTCGGGGAATTCGTTTTGACATGTAATACCTGTAAGGTCGGTTTTCCAGCCGGGGAGTTCAACATAAACAGGTTTAACAGAATCGTTGAGTTCATAGGGGAATTCTTCTGTAACTTCCCCATTAATTTCGTAACCGGTGCAAATTTTAATTGTATCGAATTCATCCAGGACGTCGGCTTTCATCATGATCATTTCGGTGACACCATCGATCATAATTGCATATTTTAGTGCTACCAGGTCAAGCCAGCCACAACGCCTCGGGCGCCCGGTTGTTGAACCATATTCATTTCCTGCTTTTCTCAATTCTTCTCCGGTTTTATCAAGTAATTCAGTAGGGAACGGGCCGGAACCAACTCTTGTGCAGTATGCTTTAAAAATGCCGAAAACTTTACCAATCTTTTGCGGGGCGATACCTAATCCCGTACATGCACCGGCACAAATTGTATTCGACGAGGTAACAAACGGATAGGAACCAAAATCGATATCAAGCAAGGTTCCTTGGGCACCTTCGGCAATAACCGATTTGCCCTCTTTCAGACTGTTGTTTAGGAGTTGTTCGCTGTCAACCAGTTTGAATTTTTTGATCAGTTCAATTCCGTCAAACCAGTCTTTTTCACAGCTGTTGAAAAGTTCTTCATAATCAAAACCATACAGTTTTTCAAGGATAATTTTATGTTTTTGTATCCGCTCGTTGTATTTTTCCTGAAAACCGGATAATATATCACCGATTCTCAATCCTTCACGCCCTGTTTTATCGCGGTATGTTGGTCCGATTCCTTTTAAAGTAGAACCAATTTTTGATTTTCCTTTTGCTTCTTCTGAAGCAGCATCAAGTAACCGGTGTGTAGGCAGAATCAGATGTGCTTTTTTAGAAATATACAGGTTTTCTGAGATATCGAATCCTTTTTCTTTGAGATTGTCGATTTCTTTTTTGAAAACGATTGGGTCGATTACAACGCCATTTCCGATGATATTCATTTTATTTTCTCTGAAAATCCCGGAAGGGATAGTATGCAACACTTGTTTAAAATCGTTGAATTCCAGCGTGTGTCCTGCATTAGGCCCTCCCTGAAAACGTGCAATTATGTCATAATCAGGTGTAAGAACATCAACAATTTTCCCTTTTCCTTCGTCACCCCACTGGAGGCCCAATAATACATCAACTTTCATTTCCTGTACAGTTAAATAGTAATTATTTAAATATGGTTCTTTTCAAACAAAGCAAACCGCAGAAACCAAAAATGTATCTGGTTTCTACGGATCAGTAATTAATCAGCTAAAATTACAAATAATTTTTTGTAACCAGGCATAAAAAATCCTCAACATAATGAGGATCAGAATAAAATTATAATAAAATAACAAATGGATTAATCCGGTTTGTTTTCTCCATAAATATAAAGGGTGTGATGCGATAATCTGAAATTATTTTGGTTACACGCATCTTCAATAATTTCCCTGATCCGGGGATCATAAAATTCCACAACATCGCCCGTATTGATATCAATCAAATGATCGTGTTTTAATATGGCGAATGCTTTTTCAAACTGGGCAATATTTTTACCAAACTGATGTTTTACCACAAGCTTGCATTCGAGTAATAAATCGATTGTATTATAAAGCGTTGCCCTGCTAACCCGGTAATTTTTATTCTTCATTGAAATGTAAAGGGACTCGATATCAAAATGCCCTTCACGTGAATAGATTTCTTCAAGAATCGCAAACCTTTCCGGTGTTTTCCTGTGACCATTCTTTTCCAGATATTCTGTGAACATTTTCCTGACCGCCTCTTTGGTCTTCTGCCTATTCATAATTAAACCAATTTTAAATAGGGTCAAAATTAAACAATTTTTTGGAATTTCAGAATTTCAGGAATTTTATTCAGAAATATGCTCAACCCTTTCTATTTTATTGATCCCTTTTAATTTATTCAGTTCGGAAATCAACTTCTGAAGGTCCTGTGCATTATGGATATAAATATAAAGGTCGCCTTCGAAAATACCATCGTGCGTATCAAATTTGACAGTCCTCATATTGATATTATGTAGCTTGGAAATTACATTGGTAACTTCATTTACGATACCGACTCTGTCGAATCCGTTCAGGCGCAATTGAGTAAGGTAAGAAAGCTTTTTAAAGTTTGTCCATTTGGCTGTAATTAACCTGTCGCCATGGCTTGAAATAAATTTTTCTGCTTTGGGGCAATCCTTTTTATGGATTATAATCTGGTCGTTGGCAAGGATATAACCGATTACATCATCACCGGGTATCGGGTTACAGCATTTTGCCAGCGAATAGGTTTCACTTTCAGGTTCTTCGCGTAAAAGGAATGGTTTCTTTTTATCGATGTTGCCGGCGCCTTTTTCATCTGTTTTTTTCTTGCGGCTGAATGTCAGTTTCCAGTAACGGGTAATCCTGTTTTCGGATTTGATTTTTACAATATTTTCAATGTCATTCAATTCGATAAAACCCATACCAACCTGTGAATAAAGCTGATCCTTATTTGACAGGTTATAATGAGCTGTCATTTTTTTCAATGTGTTTGTTGTGGGAATTATATTCAGTTTTTTCAACTCAGCTTCCACCATTTCTTTTCCAAGCTGAAGGTGCCTGCTTTTTTCCATTTTAAAAGCATTTTTAATTTTATTCCTGGCTTTGGCAGTTGAAGCTATTTTTAACCATTCAATCTGAGGTTTTTGTTTTTCAGAAGTAAGGATTTCCACCTGGTCTCCGCTGTTAAGGACATAGCTGATAGGCCTTAATTTCTGGTTTACTTTGGCACCAATACATTTATTACCAAGATCGGTGTGTATTTCAAATGCAAAATCGAGGACTGTTGAATCCTTAGGAAGGTTAAACAATTCGCCTTTAGGTGAAAATACTGCAATTTCCGAAGCAAACAAATTGAGTTTAAATTCGTCCAGAAATTCATATGCATCGGTGTCCGGGCTCTGAAGTATTTCCCTGATCATTTCCAGCCATTTGTCCATTTCTTTTTCCTGGCTGTCGTGCCCCTTGTATTTATAATGGGCAGCAAAACCATGTTCTGCAATTCTTTCCATCCTTTCCGAACGGATCTGAACCTCAACCCATCGGCCCTGAGGCCCCATAACCGTCACATGCAGCGATTCGTAACCATTGGCTTTAGGCATTGTTATCCAGTCTCTTATGCGGTCGGGTTTGGGTTTGTAAATATCGGTTAAAATAGAGAGAATATCAAAACACTGCCTTTTTTCGGAAATTCCGGGTTTTGGTTTTACAATGATCCGGATGGCCAGAATATCATAAACTTCATCGAACGAAACCCCTTTTTTCTGCATTTTTTCCCAAATAGAGTAGATCGATTTTAACCGGCTGCTGATGGAGCAATCGATATTTTCGATTTTAAGCCTTTCTTCAAGTGGCTCGATAAATGCTTTAATGAGGTAGTTCCTGTTTGCTTCCTGATCCTGCAGTTGGTATAAAATACGGTTGTATTCTTCAGGATTTTTATATTTTAATGCCAGGTCTTCCAGTTCGCTTTTTATAGTATGCAGACCGAGCCGATGAGCCAAAGGTGCATAAATATAAAGTGTTTCTCCGGCCACCTTTATTTGTTTATGCGGCGGCATCGATTCTAGTGTGCGCATATTATGCAGCCGGTCAGCCATTTTAATCAGGATGATCCTGACATCTTCCGACAAGGTAAGCAATACTTTACGGAAAGTTAATGCCTGTTTTGTATTATGATCGCCAGACAATTTTGTTAGGCCGTCAACAATTTCAGAAACCTTCCTGCCAAACATGTTTTCTATGTCTTCGAGCGAATATTCGGTGTCTTCAACTACATCGTGAAGCAGCGAGGCAATTATTGAAGTAGTGCCCAGCCCAAGGTCGTGGGAAACAATTTTGGCCACAGCAATAGGGTGGATAATGTAGGGTTCTCCCGATTTTCTTTTAACTCCGTCGTGGGCAGCATTGGCAAATTCAAAAGCCTTCTGAACCCGGTCAAGTTTATCTTTCGAAAACCTTGGCCTGATTTCACTTAACAGGTCTTCGTAATAATCGTTGATCTGCCGTATTTCTGCCTTTGTAAAATGCTGCATTAAATATTATTCTTTAATAAATCGTGAATGTATAAATTTGTACCTATTTTTGCATTTTTACCAGCCAGAATATCAGATTTTTTATCTCCAATCAATACCGATTTTTGCGGATCGATATTAAATTCTTCAATGGCTTTTAGTATCATCCCCGGCTTTGGTTTTCTGCACTCACATTCACCCGTAAAATCCGGGTGGTGCGGACAAATATATACTTTGCTGATATGGATCCCTTTTTCCCTGAATTTTTCAACCATCCAATTGTTAAGCTTAATAACATCTTCTTCGGTATAAAAGTTCCGTGCAATTCCGGCCTGATTTGTTATTACAAAAATAAGAAATCCCTGTTCCTGATATTCACGGGTGATCTGAAATATTTCAGGCATAAATTCAAAATCTGAAATTTTGTAAACATAGTTTTTTTCTATGTTGATAACACCGTCCCTATCAAGGAAAAGAGCCTTGTTTTTCATCTTATTTAAATTGTATACTTTTAAAAGTATAAAGTAAAATCGTCCCTTCTTCAGAGAATCGTTTTATATTTCCCAACCGGTTTTAAACTTCAAATGTAAAAAAATCTGATTGTGCTTGTTTAAAAGTTTCAGGAATTCCTATGTCGATAAAATAATTGGTAAAAACAGCTCCATTGAAATTATGTGATAAAGCAAATTTTTCGAGGTAGTCTTTTTCAAACGAAAACACTTCCGGGAATCCTGTTTTTAAAAAGGAACTGTTTTTAAGATAATAAACTCCACCATTTATCAAACCGGGAGTTTCCTCCCCTTTTTTTTCTGAAAAACCTGTAATTCTGTTTGATGAGTCCATCAAAACCGTTCCGTAGCGGGAGACATTATCCAGTTTTCGCAGGGCAATAATCAAATCACTGTTTTGCTGATTTGCAATTTTTTCCATTTGATCAAAAGAAACCGGGAAATACGTATCACCATTTAAAATAAAACTATTGGGATTTTCTGATTTTTTCAGTGCTTTCAGGATGGCTCCTCCTGTTCCGAGAGGTTCTTTTTCAATGGAATAAGAAAGCTTAATTTCCCGTAAATTGGTGCCAAAATATTCCCGGATAATATTGTGTTTGTACCCAACTGCCAGGATAATATGCGTAAAATTGTGTTTTGACAAGTAGTTTAACAGGTAAAAAAGAAAAGGTTTATCATTGATTAAAGCCATTGGTTTCGGTCGGTCGTTTACCAATGATCGTAAACGGGTGCCTTTTCCGCCTGCCAGTATAATGGCTTCACGTCCCATCAGCCAAACAGTTTTTGTTCCACAATTTCGCAAATAATGTGGCCGATTGTAATATGCGATTCCTGAATGCGTGGAGTATCGTTGGAGGGAACATTTATCAGGATGTCAACCAGGTTTTTCATTTTGCCACCCGTACTGCCTGTAAACCCGATGCAAAACATACCTTTGCTTTTTGCGGTTGCCAGTGCTTTCAGTATATTTCCTGAATTACCGGAGGTCGAAATTCCAACCAGGATATCTCCTTTTTCACCAAATCCTTCAATGTAACGGGAAAAAACACTTTCGTAATCGTAATCGTTTGACACGGCAGTTGTAAACGAAGGATTAACATGGCACGCCTCGGCAGGCAGGGCAGGGCGGTCGAAATAGAACCTTCCTGAAAGTTCAGCTGCAAGGTGCTGTGCATCGGCTGCACTTCCACCGTTCCCGCAAAAATAAACCCTGTTTTTTTGTTGAAAAGCTTCTGTAATAATGTTGGCTGCTTTTTGAATTTTTTCGAGCAGTGCTCCGTCTTTCAGAATATTTTGTTTAACCTCGATGCTTTGCTCTATCCCTTTTTTAATCATACTTTAAATTTATATAGTCCAACTGCTTAGCCCGTTTTTTGTAAACTGGAATGGGGTTATCTCTCCACCGAATTCTTTTAATGTTTTTATTACGCTGAAACGTGAATTTTCCGGGCAGTAAAAGAACATAAATCCTCCGCCTCCGGCACCTGAGATTTTTCCTCCAAGCGCTCCGGCTTTTCTTACAGCTTCATAAATAGTATCAATGTGTTCATTTGAAATACCTTCGGCAAGCTGTTTTTTGTACTGCCACCCTTCATGCATAATTTCACCTACCAAATTGAGTTCTCCTTTCAGAATTGCTTCTTTGATTCGGATGGCGATCTCTTTTGTCTTATGCATAGCATTTACCGAAGAATTATTCTTTTGTGAGATGCTTTTTTGCTGTTTCTCAATAATTTCTGACGATAACCTGCTGGTTCCGGTATAATATAAAACCATGTTGTAGGCAAGCTCATTTAAAACCTCTGAACGGATTCGCAACGGATTAACTATAACTTTACTGTTATCATAGAATTCCATAAAATTCACTCCGCCAAAAGTAGCCGCATACTGATCCTGTTTTCCACCCGCATACCCAAGGTCAATTCGCTCGATTTGGTAAGCCAGTTGGGCAATATCGTATTCCCCAAGCGGAATTTTCAACCATTCGGTGAAGGCTCCGACAACAGCAGTTACCAGGGTGGATGATGATCCCAGGCCTGAGCCGGGGGGTGCATCAACTATGGTTGTGAGTTCAAATGAAAGTTTTTGTTTTGTAAAATCCTTAACAATGCGGTTATAAATTCCTTTTAGCAGATCCAGATTGCCGTCAAGATGAAGGATTTCACATGAATTCAGTTCAAGTTTTTCCCCTTTATCGATGGAATGAATGATGATTTTCCCGTCGGAGCGCGGAACAATCGAAGCGTAAGCAAAAAGGTTGATAGTAGCATTTAAAATTGCCCCGCCATACAGGTCGGAATAAGGCGACACATCTGTGCCACCTCCTGCCAGCCCGAGCCTTAACGGCGCTTTACTTCTGATTATCATCGTTAACCGTTTTATTCCAGACCTCTAAGATAGCAGATACCATGCTTGACCACAAGAACTTTTGTTTTTCTTTTTTAACATTCTCTGTAAATTCCTGTTTTCTTTTATTTTTCAGAAAATCATACAAGGCGTTTGCAATGGCTTTCGGTTTGGGTTCAACCACATAACCGATTACCTGATCGGGAATGATTTCGGGTAAACCACCAACCTTTGTCACCAGCATGGGTTTATCAAACTGATACCCGATCTGGGTAACCCCGCTTTGTGTTGCCGATTTGTATGGTTGAACCACCAGATCAGCAGCACTGAAATATATTTTCACATCATCATCGGGAATAAATTCGGTTTTTAAAATAATCAGGTCGGCAATATCCAGATTGTCGATTAAATCAAGGTATGGCGACGGATCGGAATAAAACTCCCCGGCAACGATGAGCTTCACAGGAAATTCTCTAAGACGTTCCTCTGAAAATGCTTCAAGAAGCCAGTCGAGCCCTTTGTAATCCCTGATAAATCCAAAGAAAAGGAAATATATAAAATCAGATTCAAGTTCCAGTTTTTCAAGTGCTTCCTCCCTGTTTATACTTTCTCCAAAATTATCAAAGACCGGATGAGGACACAGTTTTACAGGTAAATCCTTCCTGAATATTTTGATATCTTCTTTTACACTTTTTGACATGGGTACCATACCATCAATGGCATTCATAAAATAAGAAGTCAGGCTTCTGTCACCAATTCTTTTTTCGTGAGGAATAATATTGTCGGCAATGCTGACAATCCGTGTATGTTTGTTTTTTCTGATAAACCTTGCGATGGTTCCAAAACAGGGTGCCATAAAAGGAAGCCAGAATTTAAAAATTACCAGATCCGGTTTTTCTTTTTTTAGTTTTCTTCCCACTCTAATCCACGACAATGGATTTATTGAGTTTACCGAACGGGTTATTTCGAGGTCTGCAGGTTTTTCCCAATCTGCAAACTGGGTTTTCCCGGGGAAAAGAAATCCGGGGTATTGAAGTGTAAATGTCTCTAAGCGAACCGAATGTCCTTCTTTGATAAATTCCCTTGCAAGCCGCTCGTTAAAAGCCGCCAGGCCTCCTCTGAAAGGATAGGCTGTACCGATAATTACAATCTTCATTAAATACCTTCTTCTTTTATTTTTCTGATTACAAATTTATCGACAGGGAATGAAAATTCATCAGGATTGAGCGAATTTATTTCAATCCACCTGAATGACTGGTTCCCGTTTTTCATTTTTTTAAAATCGAAAGGTTTTTCTGAAATGGTAAAAACCGGCTCCCCTTTCAGTTCAGCCAGGTAATAAATGCTGATAAGCTGGTGATTTTCACAGAAGAGTGCTTTCTGAAAAAAATCGGTAGTATAAAAATGCCGGATTTTTATTAATTCCTGCCCGTTACATTCTTCTTTTATTTCTCTTTTCAGGCAATCAGTAGCCCCTTCGCCGTATTTTAATCCACCACCAGGGAATTTGGTCATCTTTCTTCCCAACTGGAATTCATCGGTAATAAGGATTTTACCATCATTATGAATGATTCCATAAACCCTGAGGTTAAACCTGAATTCTGTTTCAGCCATTTTTTATTTCTGATTTTATAAAATGTAAAATCTGATCATCCTGTTCAGGCTCAAACCATTTGATTGACTTGTCTCTCCTGAACCATGTTAATTGCTTACGGGCATATTTCCGGGTATTATTTTTAATTTGAACAATGGCCTCCTCAAGGTTTACCTTTCCATCAAGAGCAGCAAAAATTTCTTTGTATCCTACTGTGTTTAATGAATTTAAGTGTTTAAGTTGATATACTTTTTTTGCTTCTTCAACCAATCCTTTTTCGATCATTTTATCTACCCTGTTGTTGATCCTGCCATATAAAATTTCGCGGTCGCAATTCAATCCTATTTTCAGGATTTTAAATGGCCGTTTTTTTGTTTCATTTAACCTGAATGAAGAATAGGGTTTACCGGTCATCAGGCAAATTTCAAGGGCATGAAGAATCCGTTTTGGATTTTTTAAATCGGCGTGGGAATAATAAACAGGATCCAGTTTTTTTAAACGAAGCCTCAGGTTTTCAAGCCCTTCGTTTTTCCATATTTGAATCAGCGATTCCCTTAATTCAGGATCTACGTCAGGCAGTTCATCTATTCCCTTACAAACTGCATCGATATATAACATCGATCCGCCGGTCATTACAACATAATCTTTTTGCCTGAAAAGTTCATCAAGAAGTGCAAGTATGTCAGATTCAAATCTGCTTGCGTTGTAATATTCCTGTATGGAATGTGTTTGGATAAAATGGTGCTTTACCATTCTGAGTTCTTCAGGCGATGGGACAGCAGTTCCTATATGAAGTTCCCTAAAAATTTGCCTCGAATCAGCAGAAATAATTTCGGTGTTCAGTTGCCGGGCAATTCGAACCGCGGTATTTGTTTTTCCGATCCCTGTCGGGCCAAGAATAATTATCAGTGTTTTATCCATCTGAATATTCTGAATTCAGGGCAAAGATAGGAATGTAAACTGCAAAAAAAAGACTGTTCAAATAAATGAACAGTCTGGAAAATGTCTTCAAAGATTAAAGAAATTTACGGATCCTATATCGGATCCATTTCACCAAAAATTTCCGTGTAATCTTCAAGTACTCCAAAATCCTGGAACACTTCATCCTCTTGTTGTGCTATTGATTCCTGTACTTTTATATCTTCTTCAAGAATTTGCACGGGAACTTCACCGCTTTCAAGAGTAACCAGTGGTTCATTGAGATTCTTTTCCATATATATTCCAGTTAGTTCCAAAATAAGTGATCTGTCGTTAAATAAATCAAAAGTATAAAGCAATTGTTTACAATCCGGGGCAATCAGTTCCGATAACTTTGTCCTGTACATTGCATAATTAGGGAATCCGTTTATGCCGGGGTCAAGCAACGAAATTTCAACAGATTTTTTCCCTTTTTGATTGGGAATAAAAAAAGAAGCAAGCTGATGTGACTGGTAACCAGCGTGTTTCTGAATAGTTTCATGGAGTGAGTAAAAAGTTGCCTCTCCATCAATCTGAAGGTTTAATTGGAAATTATTAACTTCCGGTGATATGATTTTATAAGAATAAATCATAAACTTCTTCATTGAACAGGGTGTAAATTTTAAATGAATTTTTACAAAATGCAAATATTTTAAAACCCTTAAATTGGATTCAAAATGAATAAACAGCTTTTTTTTTGAAGGGTAAAATAGTATAAAAAGTTGATATGTTGTTTTTTGAATTATGTAGAAAAGCTGATAAAAATCAGAAAATGCTATTTTTTAAAAAATGTTAAAAAAATGTAAATCATTTCAATTATCGAACAAAACCGTCTCCTGTTCGTGTTTTTTGTTCAGATATTTTAACAAACTGCAAATAATATCTGAACTGAAATCTGAATTTTATCAGACAAGAGAAATTCAGATTATTTCCATAAAATGCTTTTATAATCTGTAATTATAAATTAAATGGTAAAACTAATGAACCATAACTGAAAGTATATTTTATAATTTTATAAATTGCTTTTTGTAAATTGAGTTTTAATATGCGGTACAGTACCCTTTTTTTTGAAAATATGAGGATTGCACTTAAGTCGATCCGTTCAAATCTGTTAAGGACTATTTTGACAATCCTGATCATTGCTATTGGAATTACGGCGCTGGTTGGAATTTTGACCGCAATTGACGCTATAAAATCATCCATAACGCAGGAATTTAATTTTATGGGAGCAAACACCTTCACAATAACCACAAGGGGAATGAGGGTACAAGTTGGAAATAAACGTTACCGGACACGTAATTATTCATATTTATCGTATTACCAGGCAAAAGAGTTTAAAGAATCTTTTGATTTTCCTGCAACTGTTTCTGTTTCGGTTGGAGCAACAAATACAGCTACACTTAAATACAGTTCAGAAAAAACAAATCCGAACATTGCAGTACGTGGCACAGATGAAAATTATTTATATACTGCAGGATTTGAAATCGGGAAAGGAAGGAATTTTAATGAACAGGAGATTTTTTCAGGAAGGAGTGTTGTTATCCTGGGGAAAGAACTTGCGGATAATATATTTCCTGACAAGGAAAATCCGCTTCAGAAAATTATCAGTATCGGAAGCGGGAAATATAAGGTTGTGGGAGTACTGGAAGAAAAGGGCAGTGGTTTCGGTGGCAACAACGGACTGATTTGTTTTATTCCTTATACAAATGTGAGAAATTATTTTTCACGGCCTAATATGAGTTACAGTATTCAGGTTAAGGTGCCAAGTGCTGAATATATGGAGGCTGCTCAGGGCCAGGCTGAAGCTCAGTTTCGGATTGTAAGGGGATTAAATCCGCTGGATGAAACCGATTTCAACATTGAAAAAAGTGACAACATCGTAAAAATACTTCTCGACAATATAAAAAATATAACACTCGTTGCTACTATTATTGGTTTAATTACTTTATTTGGCGCTGCCATCGGATTAATGAATATCATGCTTGTTTCGGTTACTGAAAGAACCCGGGAAATAGGTGTAAGGAAAGCAATTGGGGCAAAAGGCAGGACCGTTAAACAACAGTTTCTGGTTGAAGCAATAGTAATCGGCCAGTTTGGAGGGATTCTGGGAATTATTTTAGGTATTCTTATCGGAAACCTGGTTTCAGCAGTTATCGGGAGTTCGTTTATAATACCCTGGATGTGGATAATTACCGGTGTAGTGTTATGTTTTATTGTCGGCATTCTTTCAGGATATTACCCGGCCCAGAAAGCTTCCCGACTCGATCCTATCGAATCGCTTCGGTTTGAATAACAAAAATTAATACCTTATTTGAATTCCGGTGAGCGCATTCCCCGTCGGCTCTGCCGCGGGGTTAGCGAACAAAACACTAAAAAAGTCCTTGACGGAATCGGATT
>JAFGGF010000190.1 GCA_016930735.1 Prolixibacteraceae bacterium | reverse complement strand
GAGGCTTTGAGATATGAATAAAATTAGAAACTATAAATAAATAAACTGACTATGCTATTACATCACATTCTTATTATTTACCGAAAATTTAAACAAAATAAAAGTTCGTTTTTTATCAATTTACTTGGCCTTTCAATCGGCTTGGCTTGTGCTTTATTGATTTATCTCTGGGTAAACGATGAGTTGCATGTTGATAAATTTAATAAAAATGACAACCGTATTTTTCAGGTTATGCAGAACTATACCGATGGAAATGAGATACAAACATGGGAGTATACTCAGGGTATATTAGCCCGGGCATTGGCCGAGGAAATTCCGGAAATTCAATATGCAGCTACAGTTGTGCCTGCATCGTGGTTCGATGGAAAAGGGACAATTAAATTGGGTGAAACAAGCATCAAAGCTGATGGTCAATATGCAACAAAAGATTATTTAAATATTTTTTCTTGCGATTTAGTAGTTGGAAATAAAAATCAGGTATTAACTGATAAATATAGCGTAGCAATTTCTGAGGAATTAGCTGGCAAATTATTCGTTAAGGCTGAGAAATGTATTGGCAAAACCATTGAATGGAATCAGGATGAAATTTCCGGGTTATTTCAAATTACGGGTATTTTCAAATCTCCTCCGGCTAATGCAACCGCACAATTCGACCTTCTTTTTAATTATGATATTTTTCAGGATGCCCATCCTTGGTTGGCAGAATGGGGGAACAGCGACCCAAGTACTTTTGTAGTTGTTCAAAATGAAACGGATGTTTCTGTTTTAAATGCGAAGATTAAAAATTTTCTGAAATCTAAATCACAGGACTCTGGATATACACTATTCCTCCAAAAATATTCAGACAGGTATTTGTACAGCAGGTATGAAAATGGGCAACCTTCAGGAGGAAGGATAGAATATATAAGGCTATTTTCGATTGTTGCAATTTTTATTTTAATAATAGCCTGCATTAATTTTATGAATCTTTCAACGGCCAAAGCTTCAGGGAGGTTTAAAGAAATTGGAATTAAAAAAGCGGTAGGTGCAAACAGGGCGATTCTTATTTACCAGCATTTAGGCGAATCAATGTTAATGACTCTTATATCGTTGATGCTTTCAATTGGTGTGGTCGTTTTGTTTCTTCCTTATTTTAATGAAATAACAGGAAAACAACTTGTATTTACTTTCGGGAAAGAACTTATCTTTTCAATAGTTGGCATCCTTTTATTTACCGGGTTAGTGGCGGGAAGTTACCCTGCCCTGTACCTTTCAGGATTCAGGCCTGTTGAGGTTTTAAAAGGAAAACTTCGTGGTTCAGTTGCCGAATTCTGGGCCAGGAAAGGACTGGTGATTTTTCAGTTTGTGATATCTGTAACACTTATTGTATCTGTGTTGGTTGTGTATAAACAAATAGAATTTGTCCAATCAAAAAACCTAGGTTATAACCGCGATAATATCCTGCATTTTAATGCTGAAATGAAAATGGAAGATGATGAAAATTTTTTTGCCTATGAAGGGAAGTTAGAAAAGAATGTGGAAACATTGTTAAATGAAATAAATAATATTCCGGGTGTTGTTTCGGTTTCAAATTTCAACCATGATTTAACTGGCAATCATGGAGACATTCAAGGTGTTGATTGGACGAATGGGGACGATGATGTGAAAATGCATTTTTCAAATCTTGAAATTGGCAATAATTTTATTGAAACTTTAGGAATTGAGATGTTAGAAGGGAGGAGCTTTTCAAGTGAATCTGGCAATGAAATATCTAAAATTATTTTTAATGAAGAAGCTATTAAACAAATGGGGCTAATTGATCCGATTGGTAAAACAATTAGGGTTTGGGGGCAGGAAAAACAAATAATCGGGATAACAAAAAATTTCCATTTCGAATCGCTCTTTGAGGAGGTAAAACCATGTATTATACAGTTGGAACCCAGAGCCTGGAACATGATAGTTAAAGTAAATTCTGAATCACAATCAGAGGCAATTAGTCAACTACAAAAATTATTTCAAGCACGGAATCCGGGACTGGCTTTTGAATACAAGTTTGTAGATGATGATTACCAGGCATTGTATGTTGCCGAAAAAAGGGTCAGTATACTTTCAAAATATTTTGCAGGAATAGCCATTCTTATTTCATGCCTGGGCCTTTTCGGATTGGCAACGTTCTCGGCCGAAAAACGAAAGAAAGAAATAAGTGTTCGCAAAATACTGGGAGCAGGCGAGTATAGTATTGTTCAACTATTATCAAATGAATTTACAAAAATGGTATTGACGGCAATTTTTATCGCACTGCCGTTAAGTTATCTGATTGTTGATAACTGGATTAAAAAATTTGCCTATAGAATTAATATTAGCTGGTGGATATTTGCCCTTGCCGGTTTGCTGGCGCTTGGAATTGCGCTGTTAACAGTGAGTTGGCAAAGTTGGCGGGCAGCTACGAGGAACCCGGTTGAAGCTTTGAGGTATGAGTAATGTCTTGAACTTTGATGTAATGATTAAATGAAAACTTTGATTAAAGAAAGTATGTCAGAAAATAACTACACCAATGAAAAATATCCGCTTTCGGACTTAACTGGAAAAATTATAAAGTGCGCCATTGAGGTTCATAAACATCTTGGAAACGGCTTTCAGGAAGTTATTTATCAGCGAGCTCTGGCCATTGAATTTGCTTTTCAGAATGTTGAATTTGAAAGAGAATTTGAAATGCCGCTTTTTTATAAAGGGGAGCAAATCGGAACAAGGAGGGTTGATTTCTTTATTGACGGAAAAGTAATGGTTGAAATTAAAGCAGTCATTCAGCTTGAAGAAGTTCATCTTGCTCAAGCTATAAATTATTTGGAAGCCTACAACATGGAAGTCGGATTGCTTATAAATTTCGGAAGTAAGAGCCTCGAATTTAAACGGGTTATGAATAAGAAATCAAAGTCTTCAATCATTCAAACGAATCAAAGTTCAGACTAATTGGCAAAGTTGGCGGGCAGCTACGCGAAACCCGGTAGAGGCATTGCGGTACGAATAAAAAATATAATATCAAAAATATAGTCATGATTAAACGATTTATTTTTTCAGTAATAAGAAACATCAGAAAAGATGTTTACCAGTCGGCATTAAACATTATTGGTTTAACCCTGGGGTTGACCGCTGTCCTTTATATTTCAACCTATGTTTATAACGAAACTACTTTTGATTCGTTCCATTCAAAAGCAAATCGAATTTACAGGATTGTTGTGGACGTAAAAATGGGTGAAACAGGGGAATTTTTAACAAACTCTGAAAACCCGATGGCACCGGCAGTTAAAAATGACCTCCCGGAAGTTGAAGAAGCAACAAGACTGTATTTTAATAAAAATCAACTGATAAGGGTCAGTAATAACAAAATATTGGAAGAGCGGTTGTGGTATGCCGATGAAAACATATTCCGGGTTTTTGATTTTGAACTTCTGGAAGGCGATAAAACACAAGCCCTTGTCCAGCCAAATTCTATTGTAGTTACCGAAGATTTTGGCAAAAAGTATTTTGGAAATGTTTCACTGGTTGGGAAAGTCATAAACGTAGGAAATCCTGAAGTTCCTTATACAATAACAGGGATTCTAAAAGATATCCCTAAAAATTCTCATTTTCAGTTTAAAGCATTGGCTTCATACAACAGCCTGCCTGTATTTAATAGGATTGGTGAGTTCGACTGGGGAAATTTCAGAGACCTTTACACGTATGTTTTACTCAAACCAAATACGGATTTAAAATCGTTCGAGGCAAAATTTAAAAAGTTACCTGTCAAATATTACGGGTCGATGATGCAAACCAACATGGGAATATCCATGGAGCAATTCGAAGCCGGAGGAAATTATGTAAAACATCAATTACAGCCACTCACTAAAATACATCTCGATAAAACTTTTGTCGATGATATCTTTGTTTACGGAAATAAACAGATGCTATACATTTTAGGCGTAATTGGCATCCTTATCCTGTTTGTTGCCTGTTTTAACTTTATTAACCTAACCACGGCAAGAGCATCTTTAAAAGCTAAAGAAATTGGGATGAAAAAAGTACTTGGGTCTTCAAAATCAATAATTATTACCCAGGTGTTATCCGAAACATTTGTCCAGGCACTGCTTGCCTTATGTGCATCTTTTCTTGTTTTGTCATTGGCTCTCCCGTTGTTAAATTCCCTTACCGGGGTGCCATTTTCATTCGTCGATTTTATACAATTTCCTTTGGTTTTCATTCTCGTTTCACTTCCATTTTTGATTTCTGTTTTAGCAGGACTGTTCCCGGCGGTTATCATTTCAAAATATAATCCGGTTGAGGTTATAAAAGTAAAAGCAAATGATGCAGGCACGCGCAGTATTGTCAGAAATGGTTTGGTTGCTTTGCAGTTTGTTGTATTTATTATGTTAATTGCTGGAACTTTAGTAATCAAAAAACAATTATATCATTTACAAAATCATAATCCCGGCTTCTCAAAAGAAAATGTCCTTGTAATAAAAAACAGCCAAAGGATTGGGCAAAGTTCCGAAGTTTTAAAAAATGAATTAAAAAAAGTCCCCGAAGTTATTGATGCCAGTTTCACTTCAGCCCTACCTTCAAAATTCGACGGGTCTTCCAATCCTTTTGGTAAGCCCGACGATGATAACAGGATATTTCTTAGCAGGCTTTATGTTGATGCTGATTTTCTGAATACTTTGAAAATTACATTGGCTGATGGTCGGTTCTTTTCTGACAAAATAAATGAAGAAAGAAATAATGCGGTAATTAACAAAAAAGCCGCTGAATTATTGGGTTGGACTGACAGTAACAACAAAATTATTTTCGATTACAACGATGGAGGGAACAATTACAACGTGATTGGCATTGTTAATAACTTTCACCTGGGTTCTTTAAAATATGAACAGTTACCGGTTATAATGCGCGTTGCTGACCAGGCAGAATACCTGGCAATCAGAATTCGACCTCAAAGTGCAAGGCAAGTAGTTGAATTAGCCGGGAAAGAATGGGAGGAACTGAACGATAAAGTACCCTTTGACTACTTTTTCCTCGATAATTCATTTAACGCCCAATATAAAACCGAAGAAAGACTGAGCAAGCTTGTTGGTTTGTACTCCGCAATATCAGTTATTATTGCCTGTTTTGGGTTACTTGGCCTGGTTTCTTTTGCCTCTGTCAGGAGACAAAAAGAAATCGGCATCCGCAAAGTTAACGGTGCGAAAGTTTCCGAAGTTTTGATAATGCTGAACAAAGACTTTGTAAAATGGGTCGTGATAGCTTTTGTAGTTGCTACACCTATTGCCTGGTATGCGATGCACAAGTGGCTCGAAAACTTTGCCTACAAAACAGCTTTAAGCTGGTGGATATTTGCTATAGCCGGATTGCTGGCTTTAGGAATTGCGCTGTTAACGGTTTCTTTTCAATCGTGGAAAGCTGCGACTAAAAACCCTGTAGAAAGTTTACGATATGAATAATAAATATAAGCTGGCAATCCCGATATATATCGGGAGGAGGGCAGCAACGAAGAACCCGGTGGAAGCGTTGAGGTATGAATGATAAATTAAAATGTTTAAACGACAGAAAAATATTAACAATATTAAAAACTATAGCTATGACTTTAAGAGAATTTTTTAAGCTTCACCTGTTAAAAATATTACTGGGGTTTGTTGTCCTGCAACTAATTATTCTAACCATTGTACAGAACTATAACCACCGACCTGTGGCAGTGGCAGACAGAACAGAAGTAATTGAAGACAGGACCGTGAAAATTTCACCACTTACAAACGATTCTGACAAAGATGAAGGTGATGAACTTTCTTTTAAAAACATTGCATCACCTTTAAACGGTAAGGTTGAGCAAAAAGCAAATGTTTTGTATTATACGCCAGACAGTAGCTTTTCCGGGACCGACAGCCTCGCTTATACTGTAACAGACGGGAAAAAAGAATCGAAACCAGCTTATATTGTTATTACGGTACACAAAAACCTGGCGCCGGTTACCAACCGCGATAATGTTACGGTTTATGCAGGAGGCAGCACAATTATTAATGTCTTGGCTAACGACAATGACAATGAAGGCGATTCGATATTCATTAAGAGTTTTACCCAGCCGTTATACGGACAATTGACCCAGGGCGGGGATAAAATTATTTATGTTGCAGGCATGTCAGCTGCCGAAGCCGATAGTTTTAAGTATGTTGCCAGCGACGGAAAGACCAGTTCGGTTGAAACAACAGTCAGTATTGCTATAAAAAGCAAAAACGATCCGTGTTACCCCTGGTCGTCGTCCGATGTTGGCGATGCCGCAAAGCCCGGGAGCCTTTCCTGCTCCGATAAAAATATTGTTGTTGAAGCATCCGGATCTGACATTTGGAACAACCGCGATGGATTTCATTTTGTATATCAATATGTGAGCGGCAATTGCGAAATGGTAACAAAAGTCGAAAGTTTTGAAGCGGCAAACGAATGGGCTAAGGCCGGTTTAATGATAAGGGAAAATTTAGACGGCGGTTCTAAAATGGCGTTTTCATGTATAACAAATGAAAACGGGATTACTTATCATCAGCGGGCTGCGACCAACGAAGCGGTTGCCGGCGGAAATTCGGAATCAGGTATAAAAGCGCCTTATTGGTTGAAAATAAACCGCACAGCCGATACTTTCAGTTATTACGCATCGGCCGATGGAAAAAGCTGGAAGAAAATGGGTAGCTCCGATGTGCCAATGCCAAAGAATGTTTACATAGGTTTTGCTGTTACCAGCCACAACAACAGCGAAATATGTAAAGCCGTATTTACAGGCTATAAGCTCACAGGGAAAACTGCCAGATTTGAATTTTAACATTTAAAATATGAATATAATAAAAACTTACTACCGGAATTTCAAAAAGCAAAAGCTGATATATGGCATTACCATTGGGGGTTTTGCCATCAGCCTGTCTGTGTTGGTAATTATTGTATCCTTTCTCATCGAAGAAAAAAGCGTTGATAAACATTTGCCCAATATTAAAAATATGTACCGGATTAAGCAGGCTGATGGTAATGCTCAGATCCCAAAACGGATTTATGATCCCATCCTGTCAAGTGCTCCGGGAATTGAAAAACTCTGCCTGATTAGTAAAAACGGGGCATTTTATGAATATCAGAATAAAAAGGAATGGGCATTGGTAGTTAGTACAAATAAAGAATTTCTCGATGTTTTTTCAATAAATATAATCAAGGGGCAAAATGATGGATTACTCGAATCAAAAAACGATGTTTTGATAACTGAGAGTTTTGCTGAAAAAGTATTTGGCGATAAAAACCCGTTAGGTGAAATATTGGAATTTGGGAATCGCGAAAAAAAATCTGTCAGGGCGGTTATTCCCGATCCCGATAAAAAAAGTTCATTAAAATACGATGTAATTTTTAATATAGAACAGGAGCTATTCACTTCAACCAGGGGTTATAACGAGGAATCGTATAAAATGTTCGATGCTGTTTTTTTGTTAAATCCAAATGCAAATCCAGGTGAAACAGAAAGAAGCATTTCAGATATCCTGAAACCGTATGAGGGATACGAAGAGGCGTCGCTTTTAATCCAACCATTTAAAGAAGTATATTTCGATTTAAAGGGCGACAATGACCAGTTTGCACATGCAAACCTTAGCATGATAAGGCTTCTTTCGTGGGTGGCATTTATTATCCTTCTTTTGGCCATCATAAATTATGTGAACCTTACTACTGCTTTCAACAACGAACGGCATAAAGAAATTTGTATTCGTAAAACAACAGGAGCGAGGCAGATTACTATATTTAGCCAGTTTTTAAAAGAGTCTTACTTTTCCTGCTTTATTGCATTACTATTTGCCATTGGGATTGCTTCTTTTTTTTCGCCCCTGTTTTACGATTTATTTGGACGCGAGGTAAATATCCTGGAAGCGGTAAAAAATCGCCAGATCGTTGTTGCTCTTATTCTTATCCTTGTTGTTGTTGGCGGGGTAACAGGCTTGCTGCCGGCAATTTCAGTTTCAAGGTATAACCCGATTGATTTGCTCCAGCGAAGGACGAAACTAAAAAAATCAAACTTCCGTGGAATTTATAATGCGTTTCAGCTTTTTGCAACCATGAGCCTTATAATTGGGCTGATAGTTATCGTCAAACAAATCAATTTTGTAAAAACCAAAGATGTTGGATTTAACAAAGAATTTTTGTTATCGGTCCGCCTCCAGGGAGAAACATATTCCAAAGCCAATGTCATTAAGGAAAAACTGCTTCAGTACCCAAATATTCTTAATGTAACCGGAACAAACGGGAGGCCCTTTGGAATTTATTCCACAGGTTCCGGTTCGTGGACAACCGACAGCATTGAATACCGGATTGAAAATGTTGCACACATGAATACCGACACCTCATTTTTATCGACATTCGGTATTAAACTTATAAAAGGCAGGAATTTCCGCCTAACCGATAACAATGTGTGTATTATTAATAAGAAAACATACAATTACCTCCAACTCGACGACATTGAAGGAAAGACAATCTGGGACTCAAAAATAGTCGGGGTAGCCGAGGATTTTCATTTTAAAACTATGTATAATGAACTTGGTTTTATCCAGTTACGGTACAGCCCAAACGAAGTAACACACCTGAATATCAGGATTAGAGGCAATGACATACCGGGAACGCTCAGCAAAATTAAAAGTGAATTTAAGGAGTTTGAGCCGGGAATGGATTTCGATCCGGTGTTTTACGATGATTGGATTAATACCTTGTACAAACGCGAAGAGATGCAGGCAAAAGCAATAAAAATATTTGCTGCTATGGCTCTGATTTTATCATGCCTCGGACTGCTTGGGCTTGCTGAATTTACTACCGTTAAACAAACCAAAGAAATAGGCATCCGCAAAGTAAACGGAGCAAAGGTTTTTGAGATTCTGTCTATGCTCAATAAAGATTATATCAAATGGGTAGCCATCGCTTTTATTATTGCCACGCCTGTTGCCTGGTACGCCATGAATAAATGGCTCGAAAACTTTGCCTATAAAACTGAATTAAGCTGGTGGATATTTGCGCTGGCCGGATTGCTGGCATTGGGAATTGCGCTGTTAACGGTTTCGTTTCAGTCGTGGAAAGCAGCTACCAGAAATCCTGTTGAGGCACTCAGGTATGAGTGACGAAATGAAGCAGGAGACATTATCGAAGCATTACGATATGAATAATATCGTGATATAAAGACCAAGCCACAGGCATTGTTGAGGCACTGAGGTATGAATAAATTGCTGTTGAAATAAAATTAATATAAACTGATATAGTATGAAATGGTATCACATTAAGTTTATCGTAAGGGGAATTAAACAAAAAAAGTTTAACAGTATAATAAAAATACTGGGGATCATGCTGGCTTTGGTTCCGGCCATGCTTATCGGGTCGTTTGTAAAACATGAATCTTCATACGATAAACAGTTACCCGGTTCTGAAAAAATTTACAGGGTTATACGGAACTGGCAGGAAGCTCCAAAATATGGTGTTTCAGTGCCGGTGCCCCTTTTACCTGCTATGTGTAACGAGTTTCCGGAAATTAAAACCGGAACCCGGTTATATGCATTTTACGACATGGAGGTTTCGACAGATAACCGGATTTACCGTGAAGATGTTATGCTGGCAGCCGATTCTTCCTTTTTTAACACTTTTAATTTGGACTTGCTTGCAGGCAATAAAAACACCGTCCTCAGTAACACAAATTCAGTAGTTATCAGTAAAAGTTATGCTGAAAAATTATTTGGCAGCGAGGATCCCCTGGGGCGGGAAATAAAATTTATCGGGAATGGCGTAAGTAATAATACACTGCTTTTTAGGGTAGGTGGAGTATTTAAAGATTTTCCTTCAACTTCGCATTTGCATGGGAATGTAATTTTCCCACTTAAGGCATTTGGAATTTACAACCAAACTAATCAGACAAACCACCTTTTAACCGTTTACCTGCAACTTAAGAGCCCCGATGATAAAAAATCGGTTGAACAAAAATTCCCGAAATTTATGGAATCGTTTTACGGCAAGGATTATTATGATTACGCCAGGACAAACTACCTTTTACAACCCGTTTCCGACATTCATTTAAATACTACAGTAAATTACATTGAATATGAAACCCCGAAAGGTTCGTATGCCAATTTGTATATTTTTCCGGCGTTGGCGTTATTAATAATTCTGATAGCATCGTTTAATTTTGTCAACCTTACTGTTTCTGAAGGTGTTTCAAAAAATAAGGCTTTTGGGATCAACAAAATTTCAGGGGCAGGCAGGTTTTATTTTTATGCTGTGTATATCCTTGAGTCTTTATTGCTTAATGCCATTGCTTTAATTATTTCATTGTTGTTATTGCGCATTATCAGCCCTGAATTTAAAACTTTTGTCAACCGTGATATCGATTTATCATTTTTAGCAAGTCCTTACTGGATCGGGGGGGCTTTAATTTTTATGGTTCTGATTGGGTTGATTAACGGCATTTACCCTGCAATACTCTATTCTACGAAAAGTTCGATTGGCTATTTAAAAGACAAGGCCAATTCTCTTGTCAGACAAACGAATATCCAACGTTTTTTCCAGGTGTCGCAGTTTGCAATATGCATCTTTTTTATTGCTGGTTCTATTGTTGTCTTCAAACAACTGAATTATATCCATACCACAATAAACAGGACACTTGACAAGGACAATGTCCTGATTATTAAAAATGCCGATAAACTGGGGAATAACCGGAGTGTATTTAAATCGGAGCTTAAAAAGATGGGTGGAGTTTCCGATGTTTCTTTATGTGATGAGATTCCTGGTATCGCATTTTATTCGCATTGGGGCCAGCCCGTCGATTCTGCAGCCTTTAATGCTCATGTAGCAGTATATAATTGCGATGAAGACTATTTATCAACTTTACGGATGCAGCTTGTGAAAGGCCGTTTTTTTGATCCGGAAATTCCAACCGATAACCGTGGTATTATTTTGAATGAAACAGCAGTTAAAACATTGGGATGGGAAGCCGATCCTATCGGGAAACGTTATAGGTTTAACGACACATTTCAAGTGGTTGGCGTTGTAAAAGATATCTATTTTAATTCCTTCCACCGTGAAATGTTGCCCCAGGGATTCCTTCTCACTCATTCCGGGGACAGGTTTCTCGTAAAATTTACTTCAGGCCAAACACTCGAATCAATACAGGATGTTCAGGATTTATGGTCGGAATTCGTACCTGAACATGAAATGCATTATAGTTTTTTGGATGACGAATTTGATTTCTGGTATCAATCGGAGCGCAAAACCGGTCAACTGGCTATTATACTTGCGGCAATTGCCATTTTCCTTTCCGGATTGGGATTACTTGCTTTGGTTTTACAATCGATTAACAGCCGTATTAAGGAAATAGGAATCAGAAAAGTTAACGGAGCTAAAGTGTTTGAAATTATCCGGTTAATTAATTCAACAACTGTATTATGGGTTTTAATTGCGTTTGTTTTAATTACTCCTGTATCATGGTGGGTACTGAATAAATGGCTTCAGGGATTTTTCTACCATACAACCGTTAGTTGGTGGATTTTTGGTGTCGCCGGATTAGTAACATTAATTATTGCATTATTTACTGTTTCATTTCAGTCGTGGAGGGCGGCAACAAGGAATCCGGTTGAAGCACTGAGATATGAATAAAAACAACAGAAAATTGAAATTTTACAGCCATGTTTAAACAGGAAATAAAACTAATTTTTCGCATGTTGAAAAGGAAAATCGCCACATCTTCTATCAACATTTTTGGGCTGGCAATAGGATTCACATTTGTTATCCTCGCCGGTGTTTATGCTTTTTCGGAAATGAGTTTCGACCGTTTCCATAAAAATCATAAATCTTTATACAGGGTGGAATGGAGCACCCCTGATATGAATGCCTGTTATACTTCCGGGATCATGAATTCATGGGTAAAAGAGAACATACCCGATATTGTTCATTCAGCAAGGGTTTTGAACGATGAAGGCGGCTTAACCGAACGAAATATTGTATATAATCAAACAAAGTACAACATCGATAATCCGCTGATTGTCGATTTTGATTTTTTCTCGATGTTTTCGTTCGGAATATTATCCGGTGAAATAAATTCATTTGCAACCGATAAATATTCTGTTGCGCTTTCCAAGCCTTTAGCCCAAAGAGTATTCGGGAATGAAAATCCCATTGGGAAAGCCATTGAATATAAAGGAGAAATTTTCACAGTCAGGGCGGTAATGGATGAAATTCCACAAAATTCTTCCATTCGGTTCGACATGCTTTTGCCTGCTTCGAATATGCCAGGTTATGTAACAATGGAATGGCTGAATAATAATGTTCACACTTTCATTCAGGCTGATAAACTTGTGCAGGCTGATAAATTACAACAAAAAATAAACAGCGGACTAACTTCCGAATTTAATTCACTGGGACTAACAGAACAGACAAAAAACAGAATCTTCAGACTAAATCCGCTGGACAAAATTTATTATTCACCCGGTAGCTCGTTCGCCGACATAGGTGTACACGGTAACCGAAAAACGACCCTGATGCTGATAAGCCTGGTCTCTATTGTACTCCTGATAGCCTTGTTAAATTACACAAACACCATTTTGTCGGGGGCGTCCGAAAGTATTAAAAAAATTGGCATCAGGTCGGTAAACGGCTCTTCACGTGCAAAAAACATCCGCTTTTTGGTTTACCAGGCAGTTTTGCCAAGCATTATTGCAGTTACAATCGCATTTTTTATAAGCTATTTTGTAAAGAATATCCTGGGTAGTTTTTTAAATGTCAGCCTGCCTGATTTAAAATTCTTTTACTTTTTAGGTGCGCTTTTTATCGGAGCTTTAACCGGTGTGCTGGTTGGGCTGTTTCCGGCATTAAAGTTTACATCGTATAAAATTACGAGTTCGTTAAAGGAAAGTAATGATTCCGGCAAAAAGGTAAACCGTATAGGAAACATATTTTCAGTTGCCCAGTTTGCCGCTTCAATCGTACTGATTATTTCAGTTTTTACCATCTATAAACAATTGAATTTTGTGTTTATGGAAAGTAGTAAAAACCTGGCTGACGGGGCCATTATTTATATGCCAATTGCAAACCGTAGCCCACAAACAGCGCCAAATATTAAAAGAATTGAGGAAGCATTAAAACGGATTCCTGAAATTGAAAAAGTTAGTACCAGCCTGAGCATCCCCGGAGACGAACATTATTCCGATTTGGGTGGAATACCGCTTGTAAAAAACGGGGAGGAAGAATTAATTCGCATTAACCATAACATGGCGGGGGCCGATTATCCCAAAACGATGGGTTTTGAACTTGTCGAAGGCAGGTTTTTTGATCCAAATATCAGCTCCGACTATCGGTCTTATCTTGTAAACGAAATGTTTATCAGCCAGCATGGCATTCAGGATATTTCAACTACCTTATTGAATGGCTCGCCGATAATTGGAGTAGTAAAAGATTTTCACTACAATTCGTTGTACAACGAAATTGAACCTTTAGCTATTCGTTATGAAGAATCTTATCAGTCAAGAATTATGGTAAAACTGGCATCTGCCAATACTTCTTTAAGCGAAACTGTAAATAAAATCAGACGTGCAACCGATGAGATTGACAACACTGCCATTTCCGATGTTCTTTTCCTCGACCAGCACATTGCCAAACTGTATGAAAAAGAAATCCAAATTTCGAACATCCTGTTTGTTTTGGCTCTGTTTTCCATTCTCATTTCAGGTATGGGACTTTTTTCCATGTCGATGTTAATTTCAAAAATGCGTACCAAGGAAATAGGCATCCGCAAAGTGAACGGCGCTAAGGTTTCCGAAGTCTTAATAATGCTGAACCAGGACTTTGTAAAATGGGTAGTAGTTGCCTTCGTAATTGCCACTCCCGTTGCTTACTATGCCATGAATAAGTGGCTCGAAAACTTTGCCTACAAAACCAACCTAAGCTGGTGGATATTTGCATTAGCTGGTTTACTGGCATTGGGAATTGCATTATTGACTATTAGCTGGCAAAGCTGGAGAGCTGCTACAAGGAACCCGGTGGAAGCGTTGAGGTATGAATAATTTTAAAAAGATTTAAAATAGACAGAAATAATTAAACAACAATATGAGTTTCCTGCACTTTAAAAATAGCATCCGGTTCCTGTTAAAAAAGAAAAACTACCTCCTAATAAATACTTTTGGGCTTGGAATAGGAATTGCCGCTTTTCTGATTCTCTTTTTATATGTATATAACGATTTTACATGCAATCATTTTAATAAAAAGATCGACAATATTTACCGCGTGTGTGAAGGTATCGGAGAACAGACAAAAGGATTACTTCTTCCTGAAATGTTAAAACAGATTCCTGAAGTTGAAAACGGAACCAGGATATTTACCTGGGACGGATACAGGCTTGGCTACGAGGAATTGGCGTCGCTTGAAAATGTTAATTATGTGGATACCGGATTTTTCTCGGTGTTTACTTTCCCTTTTGTCGAAAAAGGCACAGGTGATAATATTAAACAGAAATATAATGCCGTTGTAAGTACAGAGTTTGCAAAGAAATTTTTTGGGGATGAGCCGGCAGTTGGTAAAAAACTACAGGTGAAGTTTGATAATATCTTTCTGACTGTCAACGGTGTGGTTGAAATTCCTGATAACTCTTCCATAAAATTCGATATTGTTACTTCCTACGAAACCGGCGAAGCCATTTCTCCGTGGGTTACTCAGGTGCACGACTGGTACAATACCTTTTCGATGACCTATGTCCTGTTAAAGAAAGGGATCAAGCCTGAGAGTATTTATGCTAAAATGCAGCAGATTGCGGATGCCAATTTTTTAACAGGAGGTGATAAAAAACCGGATATGAGCCTGCTGGCTTTTAAAGATTACCATTCAGAAAAGGAATCGAACCAAACTTTAATAATTATTTTGGGGATTGTAGCCCTGGGGATTTTAAGTATCGCAATGGTTAATTTTATAAATCTTACCATTACAAATTCACTGGGGCGTTCAAAAGAAATGGGTGTTAAAAAAGTGGTTGGTGCAGGGAAAGGATTTCTTACCCGTCAGATCATTAGTGAATCGCTAATGGTAAGTTTGGCAGCTCTGTTGCTTGGTTCTTTCCTGGCAGCAATTTCTTTGCCCGAATTCAATCAGATATACGATACAAAACTTCATTTAAACTTTACACAAAATAAACTGTTACTACCTGTCTTGGCAATAATCTGGCTGCTTGTGGGAATGTTGTCAGGAATTGCACCAGCCATCTATTTATCACGATTAAGTTCAATGGAAAGCCTTCGTGGTCAAACCATAAAAAAAGGAAAAGTTGGGATGACACGGTACTCTCTTGTTGTGGTTCAGTTTGTGATTGCAATTGCACTTATTTCCGGTACTTTTTTAATACGGAAGCAAATTCAGTTTATGATAAATCAGGATCCGAAATTTGATAAGGAAAATGTTATCGTGGCTGAACTTAGCAGTTGGGAGTTTAAAGACCTGGATGCAGCGTCGCTCAAATTTAAACGTATTGCCAAAGAATTGAAAGCAAGCCCTTTTGTTGAATCAGTTTGTTTTTCGCAAAACACTCCGGGTAATTACAGCCAAAATTACAACAATTTTTATCCGGAAGGAGAAAGTGATGTGGAAAGCATTCATCTTAGAAAGGCCTATGTGGGAAGAGATTACTTCAAAACTTTTGGGATTAAACTAATTGATGGAGAAGGATTTTCAGATGAAACCCGAAATTACAGTAATAACTTTGTTCTGAACCGGAAAGCTATGGAAGTTTTAGGTTATAATCATGTGGAAGGACAAATTCTGCGTGAAAGTGTAAGATCAGGTACTGCAAATAAAATTATTGGTAAAGTTGAAGATTTTGCTTACCAGGGTGCCCAATATGAAATGCAGCCGGTAGCACACATTTTTAATGAGCAGGATAATTATACCAATTGGAATTATCTTTCCGTAAAAGCCAGGACTGGTGCAAGTTTACAAGTGCTGGGACTTTTAAAAGACAAATGGAGTTCAATTCAACCGGAATCAGAATTATCTTTCTTTTTTGCTGATGATAAGCTGAATGAACAATACAAAGAGTATGAAAAAATAAACCGGATTATTGCCTGGTTTTCCGTTGTTGCTATTGCACTTTCCTGTATTGGATTGTTTGCCCTGTCTTCCTATACTATTTCGCGCCGGATCAAAGAAATTGGTGTTCGTAAAGTGAACGGGGCAAAAGCGTGGGAAGTAATTTCTTTGTTAAATCAGGATTTTTTACGTTGGGTAGTTATCTCATTTTTAATCGCTGTACCACTTTCATGGTATGCATTATATCGCTGGCTGGAAGGTTTTGCGTTGAAAACAAACCTCAATTGGTGGATTTTTGCCCTTGCCGGTTTGCTGGCTTTGGGAATTGCATTGTTAACTGTTAGCTGGCAAAGTTGGAGGGCAGCTACCAGAAATCCTGTTGAGGCCCTCAGATATGAATAATAATTAAATAATAAAATCCAAAACATGAATAAAAATTTTATTACTATCATTTTAATACTGATCCTCATTTTTATTTCAGGTTTATTTAAACAAACAAAAGCACAGGATAAATTAACCGTTAAGGACTCGATTTATTCTGAAATTTTGCGGGAACAACGGGATATTGTAGTCCGCCTGCCTGAATCATATGATCCAGCTTCGGATACAAAATATGAAGTAATTTATTTGGTTGACGGGGAGTGGACAGAGCACCCGTTTTCCTTTATACAAAAATATGCGCAGGATAACGAATATGTTCCGCCGGTAATTCTTGTAGCAGTAAAAAACAGGTACATTGACGGGGCAAACCAACGCGACCGTGATTTTTTACCGGTACATGTACCGCAACCTGCAATTTCGGGTGGTGCCGATAAATTCCTGGCATTTCTCAAAACTGAATTAATGCCATATATCGATAAGAATTATAAAACTAATGGAGAAAATTCTCTGTATGGCCATTCGTACGGAGGTTTATTTGTGGCATATACCTTATTTACAATGCCCGGCCTTTTCGAAACCTTTTATGCAACTGATCCGGCATTCTGGTATAACAATGATTATATTATTAAACTGGCAGGTGAAAAACTTGGATCATTACCTCCTGGAAAAATATTCTGGGTTGCCGGAATTACTGAAACGTTTAAAGGGATGAAAATCGATAAAATGGATTCAGTATTAAAAGCAAAGGCACCTGAAACTCTCCACTGGAAAGTTGTGACTTTCCCAAACGAAAAACATAATTCAGTTGGATTGAAAGGAATATACGACGGGATAAAATTTGCCTATTCAGGATATTCAAAATCACCCCTTGTTTTCCATCCGATGAATGGCATTTTATTAAAAGATACGCCAATTAATGTTTTTGTTGAATCTAACGGCGATATTCGATATACAACCGATGGTACCGAACCGGATAAATCTTCACCTTTGGCAGAGCAGGGTTTTTCTCTTACCGGTCCGGCAGAATTAACAGTAAAATCATTCTCAACCAGCGGGAAATATGATAAAACAGTAAAAGGAAAGTTTGAATTGGGTGGAGCTTTTCCTTCTGTAAAAAAACCTCAAAATGCTAAATCCGGTGGATTGAAATATTCAGTTTTCGAAGGTGACTTTAAGGAACTTCCTGATTTTAAAAAGCTGAAACCTTTAAAATCGGGTATTGCCGACAGCACTTTTAATTTGAAAAAATTGGGTGATTCTGATTTTGCCTGTTTATTTGAAGGCTATTTTGAAGCTGAAGATTATGGGCATTATTTATTTGGCTTAAGTTCAAACGATGGTTCCAGGTTTTATCTGAATAACAAGTTGATTATTGATAACAGCGGAATACATCCGCCTGATGAATTTAAGTCTTTTGTACTGCCTCTTGAAAAAGGTTTTTATCCTGTCAGGATTGAATATTTCGGGAAAGATGAAGGAAAAAGCCTTCAATTAATTTATGTGAAACCCGGAACTACAAACGGCAATGTTATTCCTTTAAGTTTATTATATAATAAATAAGAGAATTATGATCAGACAGAATTTAAAGGTTGCAGTTAAAAATGCAATTAAAAACAAACGGATTACAATTATAAACACCCTCGGGCTGGCACTTGGGCTTGCATGTGCTATTATGATCTATTTATGGGTGGAAGATGAACTCAGTTATGAGAAAAATTATAAAAATGCCGATCAGATACATCTTGCATACCTTAAGGTTACAAGCGGGAGTAATGTTTCATACCAGCCCACCACCTCACCTGTAATTTCAAAACGGATAAGTGATATTTTCCCGGAAGTTCAGGAAACAGCACGTATTTTGTCCTTAGGTGAAACTACTTTGAAATTCAACAATAATATTTTTAATGAAACCAATGGTGTGGCTGCCGATCCTTCGGTGTTCTCGATTTTTAATTTTGAAGTTCTGAACGGTTACCGGGAGCAGGCATTGGAAAGCCCCCAGTCTGTTGTACTTACAGAATCGATGGCTAAAAAGTACTTTGGGAATAATAATCCGGTGGGGGAGTTTCTGCAGGTCAATAATACAATGAATTTTAAAGTAACCGCAGTAATAAATGATTTCCCGAAGAATGCATACCGAAGGTTTGATTTTATGGTACCGGTCAATTCCCTGACACAATTTGGCATCACTCCCGAAGGAACTGATTTTTTCCCGTGTAACTACCTGAATTATATTAAACTGAAAAAGGATGCCGACCTTTTGGCACTGAATAAAAAGATTGAAGAAAATATTTCAGGCGAAAACGAATCGGCGAGGTTTGATATTGAACTGATACCCATTACGAAGACTTATTTGCAGGATTCCGGTGGAGCCGGCAGATTGATCGTTTTTTCAATAATCTCCATTTTTGTTTTGTTCCTTGCCTGTATCAATTATACAAACCTTACCATCGGGACTTTGATTAACCGTGTAAGGGAAATAAATATCAGAAGGACAATCGGGGCATTTAAAAAACAGCTTGTTGCACAACTGGTAACCGAGAGTATCCTGATATCTTTTTTTGCATTAATTGTTGCCTTGATTTTAACTGTTTTGTTTCTGAACCAGTTTAATACCCTGACGAATAAACAAATAGAGATCAATTTTTCAGAATCTGGATTTATCGTTCTGATAATATTACTGCCTTTAATAACAGGCGTTGTTTCGGGCTTACTACCCGGATTAAAATTTGCCGGGATTAAAACCGGGAACAGTCGAAATGGTTCGGTGAAAACCAGCCTGGGAATTTTCAGAAAAGGATTGGTTGTTTTTCAGTTTATTATTACTGTGGTTTTTATTGTTTCAACACTGGTAATTCAACGTCAGTCGAGTTTTATAAGCAACTACAATGTTGGATTTAATAAAGATAATGTATACTATGTCAGGTTAAATGAGGTTACAAACACGAAAATAACTGAGATCAAACAAATCCTTCAGCAGGATTCGAGAATAACCAAAATAGCTTCATCTTCAGTTTTACCAAATAATATCAGCTCGGGGAATTTTTTCCCCTGGGGGACTGCAGAAGTTACAGCTAAACGTATTTGTGAGATCCGGGTCGACTATGATTTCCTCGATTTATTTAACATGAAACTGACTGGCGGCCGCTTTTTTGATGAAAGTTTTCCATCCGATACAGAACAATCCATACTGATCAGCGAAACAGCTTTTAATCAGTTGAATGATGAAAATGCTATCGGGAAACAATTTACCTATGGTGGAAATCAAATTTTTAACCTGATTGGTGTTGTTAAGGATTTTCAGAATAATTCTGCGCTGGCATCTCGGCCCGATGCGATTTCCTATATTTTAAGCCCGAATGAAAACAGGTATTTGTTTTTTAAAATCAATTCCAATGTTAATGATCCGTTGCTGATTGACAAAACAATTCAGAATATCCATAAGGTTTGCGACAGCTTCAGTCCAAACAGGCCTTTGTATTACAGTTATTTAAATGATTTCAGTTATGCAATAGAAAGCCAGTTTGATGCCCGTGCAAAACTGATCTTTTTGGCAACACTGCTGACCATCCTGATTTCTGTATTCGGATTATTCGGACTTGTATATATTTCTGTTAAAAACAAGGTAAAGGAAATAGGCATCCGCAAAGTTAACGGAGCCTCGGTTTTTGAAGTTACCGGGCTTATTTCATTCGATTATTTAAAATTGATAGGAATTTCATTTGTGGTTGCATTTCCTCTGGCATACCTTGGAATGGATCAGGTGTTAAAGTTATTTGCTAACCGGATCGCTTTAAGTTGGTGGATTTTTGCACTTGCCGGCGCCCTGGCATTAGGAATTGCATTGATCACTGTTTCGTTTCAATCGTGGAAAGCAGCTACCAGAAATCCGGTTGAGGCTTTACGGTATGAATAACTTCTAAGTAAAAACAAAATGAAACGATTTTTTAATTCAATATTCAGAAATATTAAACGAAATCCGTTTTATTCAGCAATAAACATTTTTGGTTTGGTTTTGGGCTTTATATGCGTATTTCTAATTTCTGTCTGGATCAAATATCAACTCAGTTACGATTCATTTCATTCAAATAGTAAAAATATTTATCGCGTTCACAGATATTTTTATGATCCGGACGGTAAAGAGAATCTTCATTTACCTGAAGTGGCACCTATAATTGCTCCTTTGCTAAAAAATGAAATATCGGAAATTCAGCAAATAGCAAGAGTTAGCCATACAGGTTTGGTATTTAGGACCGGTAATAAAAAGATTCTTGAAGAAAATACCTGTTTTGCTGAACCGGCAATTCTTAAAATTTTTGACTTTATTGGGCTTTCGGCTGATGAAAACCTACTAAAGAACCCACTCACTTTGATCATCTCGGAAAAAGCGGCACAACGTTTCTTTGAAACAACAGATGCTGTAGGGAAATCGCTGGACGTAAAAGATGAATCGGGAAATAAATACAGTTTTATTGTTCAGGGCGTATTTAAAAACTGGGGACCGAACACGCATTTCAATCCGGAAGTTTATATTTCATTCAGCACTTTCGAATCTATTGTTGGACCAAATGAGATGAAAGACTGGAGTAGTAACAACTATGAAACATTTGCGCTGATTCCACACATGCCTGATAATATTAATTCCAAACTGGATGATTTTATCAACAAGCATTTGGTGGATGAAGGTGGAATCAAGTCGACAAAAATAAGAATGGAGGGTCTTAAGGATATTCATTTTAACTGGTACAGCAACCGTTCTTATGTTTATATCCTGGCATCAGTAGCTTTGTTAATTCTTATAATTGGCAGCATAAATTATATGAATTTAAATGTGGCCATGTACACAAAACGCCTGCGTGAAATTAAAATAAAAAAGGTAGTAGGTGCTTCCAGAAAATTTCTCATCCTTCAATTAACCGGCGAATCAGTTTTTTTCTGTTTAATTTCCGCAATATTATCTTTTGGAATTGTTTGGCTGTTTTCTACCCGTATAGATGAAATTGTTGGAAATAATTTCCATTTAAAATTTGTTGAAAATTCAGGTTTGATTGCCGGAATCGTAATTTTATCGGTTATTACCGGGATTCTTTCGGTTCTTTATCCGGTTCTGATAGTATCCTCTTTTAAACCGGTTGTTTCTGGTGGGAAAGAAAAAGTAGAGGCCGGAAATAATACCTTTCGCGGTGGATTGGTAACATTTCAATTTGCCGTTTCAATTGCACTGGTAATTTCATTTTTGTTTGTATATAAACAGGTAAACTACCTGCACCATAAAAACCTGGGCCTCGATAAAGAAAACATTGTTGTAGTACCATCCACACCTCAGCTTAATGAAAAATTGGATGTATTCAAACAACAACTTGCTCAGAATCCAAATATTGTTTCAGCATCTGCATCAAAAAGAACACCTTCGCAAGGATTATGGGACTCAGGTTCCGCTTCTGTCATTTCTGATGGGAATTCAAATCCGTTTGATTTCAGGTTGGCCAATGTCAGGGTTGATGAAGATTTTCTTTCTACCTATAAAATTGAACTTGCAGCAGGTGAAAATTTTGATAAAGTCAGCGAATCGGATAAGGGTTACCTTATAAATGAGATTGCAGCAAAAAAAATGGGTTGGGATTCACCTGAAGATGCAATTGGTAATCAAATAAATTACAGCGGGCATGTTGAAAAAATTATTGGGGTAACAAAAGATTTCCATTATGAGTCGTTGCATGTGCCCCTTGCCCCGATAATAATAATGTACCGCCCCTCAAGCTTTAATACTGTCTCTATCCGAATTAATCCGTTTGAAAGAACCAGAACCCTGGCTTTTATTGAAGATATCTGGCAACAATACAATCTGCAGGAAAATCTTTTTTCATATCAATATTTAGATGACCGTTTTAACAGGCTTTATACGGCAGAGGAAAACATCAGGCAACTCTTAAATTATTTTATGGTAATGGCCCTTTCTATTGCTATTCTTGGATTGATAGGATTGTCATTGTTTATAATTCAGCGTCGTTTAAAAGAAATCGGTGTTAGGAAAGTAAATGGAGCAAAAATATCAGAAGTGATAACATTACTGAACAAAGATTTTTTAAGATGGGTAGGTTTTGCCTTTGTTATTGCAACACCTGTTTCGTGGTATATAATGCATAAATGGCTCGAAAATTTTGCATACAAAACCACTTTAAGTTGGTGGATTTTTACTCTTGCAGGTGTGCTGGCTATAGGAATTGCTTTGCTCACTGTTTCATTTCAATCGTGGAAAGCAGCAACTAAAAACCCAGTAGAAAGTTTGAGATATGAATAGAAATTTAAATAGCTGGCAATTCCGATATTTATCGGGAGGCGGGCAGCAACGAGAAATCCGGTTGAAGCACTTCGATATGAATAATTTTTAAGTAACAAGAATAACACGAAAAGCGTCCTTACTTACGATAAACGTAGTTAAACAATTTAAAATATGTATTATGAAAACTCGGATTAATACCAAAATGTACATGATGATTGCAATGCTTTTAGCAATGCTTTCATTAAATGGTTTTTCAAAGGATGATCAGGAACCTACCATAACAAAAACCTTTGACCTGAACCAGCCGGGAACTCTGAATGCCTCTTCTTCGGGAGGAGGAGTTGTTGTACAAACACACGAAAAAGAAGAAGTAGTAATTCAGGCATTTGTACGAAAAAGAGGCAAGCTTTTATCACCGTCAGATTCTGAGTTGGATGAGTTACTTGATGCATTCGAACTTGATTTTTCAAAAAGAGGTTCTGTTATTACCGCAAAAGTTGAACGCAAGTCGCACATGAATTTCTGGAACAATGTAGGTATTTCATTAACGATTACTGTACCAAGGGAGATGTCGTGCAATGTTTCGTCCAGCGGAGGTGGATTAAAAATCTCAGGTGTGGAAGGGAATCATGAATTCTCAAGCAGCGGTGGAGGAGTCCAGTTGGAAAATGTTAGTGGTACTACTGAAGCAAGGTCATCGGGTGGTGGAGTTAAAGTTACAAATCAGAACGGCGACGTCCATTTAAGTTCCAGCGGGGGCAGAGTTACTGTAGATGATGCTCATGGCAGTGTTTACGCACGTAGTTCTGGCGGAAGTGTAGACCTGAACAACATTCATGGCGATGTGGATGCTTCCAGCAGCGGAGGTGGTGTAAGTGTTACTGGAGAAGCTGCTTATGTAAAAGCCAAATCAAGCGGTGGATCAGTACATATTGATATTCGTAATCTGTCAAAGGAATTATACCTGAATTCAAGCGGGGGAGGAATTGATGCAATAATCCATAACGGGGATGAACTCGGACTTGACCTGGATTTAAGTTCAGACAGGGT
>JAFGGF010000030.1 GCA_016930735.1 Prolixibacteraceae bacterium | reverse complement strand
TTCTGCCGGGTAGCAATTGTATTTTCCTTTTTCTGTTTCAAGGTATTCTTCAAAACGTGTTATAATAAAAAATGAAGCTGCAAACGGATCGAAAGGCAAAGCTGAATCATCAGAAGTTTTAAAAAAACAGGTTTCTTTTTCATAAGTAATTAGCTTAAATTCAGGATAAATTAATTTATCCTCGAAAATAAACGGATGTGGTTTCAGGAACAAACCACTTTCAGTTTTTTGGTTTGAATAATTTATTTTCGGCAGTTCCGATTTGTTAAATTCGATCTTATCAGTTGTGAAGTATACATCTGTTCTAAGAATATCTTTAAAAATGACTTTGGCAATATATTCCAGCCGGGGTGATTTTTTTTCAGAATAAATCAATACCATAATTTCCGAACATTAAAGGATGCCTTCATCGGCAAAGCTATAATATTTATTTAAACCGATAATTATGTGATCAAGTATGGGTATGTCCATAATTTCTCCGGCTTGTTTCAGTTTTTGAGTAATTTTCATATCTGCATCCGAAGCTTCCAATGTCCCGGAAGGGTGGTTGTGGCATAAAATAATGGAGCTGGCCAATTTCTCTATTGCCATTTTCATAATCAACCGGGTATCGATCACTGTCCCTGAAATGCCTCCCTGGCTGACCATTTGTTTATCAATGACTTTATTTCCCCTGTTAAGCAGTAAAATCCAGAACTCTTCATGAGGAAGGTCTTCCAGCAGTGGGCTAAAAATTTCTGCAACATCCTTGCTACAGGTTATTTTGGAGCGGTTTGCCTGAGAAGCTTCCTTCCGTCTTTTACCAAGCTCCAGTGCAGCCAAAATATTAATGGCTTTAGCTTCACCAATTCCGTTAAAATTGGTTAGATAACCCAGGCTCTTCAAACCCAGTTCATTTAAATCGTTATTTACCGATGATAATATCCTTCTGGATAATTCCACTGCAGTTTCTTTTGGGTTTCCCGAACCAATCAGGATTGCAACCAGTTCGGCATCGGAAAGCGAACGTGGCCCGTTGGCCATCAGTTTTTCCCGGGGGCGGTCTTCCAAAGCCCAGTCTTTGATATTGAGTTTTTTATACTCTTCCACTCAGATAAGTTTGAAACTAAATTAATAATTTCAATTCTTTCCGGAAATAAAATCATAAAATAAGAGCATAAAAAAACCTCCCCGTTTCCGGAGAGGTTTTAATATATTTTCATACAAACCTTTAGAGTTTGCTAATGTGTAATGCAAGTCCGGATTTTAAATTGGCAGCTTTATTTTTATGAATAATGTTATGTTTTGCCAGTTTGTCAATCATGGAAGCAACAGAAGGAAAGCTTTTTTCGGCTTCTTCCTTGTTTGTTTCGTTGCGTAGTTTGCTGATAGCATTACGGGTTGTACGGGCATAATATTTATTGTGAACCCTTTTTGTTTCCGTTTGCCTGATCCTTTTTAATGCTGACTTGTGATGTGCCATTTTTTTATTTCAAATTCATAATTTAAGTAGCCCGTAGGGGATTCGAACCCCTGCTACCAGGATGAAAACCTGGCGTCCTAACCCCTAGACGAACGGGCCTTCCTGTTTATTCCCTAAAATTGGGACTGCAAAAATAAATCATTTTTTATTGCCACCAAATTTTTTCAAGGAAATTTTCGGTAAAAACATCGCTTATTAATTACCTACAACTTCTTAATTTTTAGGCGGTGCAAATAAAATTACATTTTTCGATATTTCAAATTTATTTTATTAAAAAAAGGAGTAGGAATTAAGGAAATAATTACCTCCATTCAACGACCGTACCTCTGTCTTTATTAAGAAATTCAGAAGGTATTGTACTTTCAATTTCCCGCCATAAAAGATTTATTAATTTATGTTTGGCGAAATGGCGCGAATAAACCAGGCTTACTTCCCTTAATGGTTTAATATTGGTAAATGCCAGTACATTTTTCAGCCGTTTTTCCGACATGCCTTCTTTCGCAAGTTCCGGGATCAGTGTAATTCCCCCTTCTCTGTCAACTATGTTCATTAATGTTTCCAACGAGCCTGCTTCAAAATGGAAAGGCAGTTCACTGTTTGCAGTTCCCATGAATGAGCATAAATTTATTACCTGGTCGCGGAAACAATGCCCGTCGCTTAAAAGCCAGATTTCAGGAGTAGCAATATCTTTTACTGTTATTTCTTTTTGCGAATGCAGCCGGTGACCTTCATTGGCATAAATGAGCATCTCTTCATAAAAAATCGGCTTTTCATTTATTTTTTCTTCATTTAAGGGAGTTACCAATATTCCGACATCAATCAGGTCTTTATGCAATAATTTGATAATATTTTCAGTAGTTTGTTCTTCAACTTTTATAAAAATGTTTGGATATTTCCTTTTATAATGTCCTATAAATAAAGGCAATAGATATGGAGCAAGCGTTGGAATTATTCCTATCCTGATCAATCCTGAAACCTGATTTTTATAGTCCTTAACGATATTGTTTATTTCCTCCGATTGTGTAAGTACAACCCGTGCCTGGTCAACAATCCTCTGGCCTATATCGGTAGGAATCAGAGGTTGTTTGCTCCGGTCGAAAATGATAATTTCAAGGTCTTCCTCCAGTTTCTTAATTTGCATCGAAAGAGTGGGTTGCGTAATAAAACAATGCTCAGCTGCTTTCCCGAAATGCCTGTAGGTATCAACAGCAACAATATATTCAAGCTGGGTTAATGTGACCATGGCGTACTTATTTTTGAGCTAATTTAGAAAAATTTAGCGGGTATTGATTTATTGATAATATTTTCTTGAAAAATGATAGTACATTTTATTCTACTGTAAAATAATTTGAATTAATTCTTTATTTGTTTTTTCAATACTTTTAAGAATGATTTTTTTTAGCCAATTTTGTGTAAAACAATTTTGTATTTTTAAGCGAAAGAAGTAGTTATGAGATTTCTTCCCGGTATCACTTTTCTGCTATTAATCCTCATGCTGTTTTCATGCGGATCATCGCAGGAGGATAAAGGCAGGGTGAAACTGGAAAGAGCGAAAGTTTTACTTCAAAATCAGGATACAACCAATGCTTTACAGGAACTGGACTCAATTTCCCGGTTATATCCGAAAGCTGCATATTCAATCAATGCTGCAAAAAACCTTAGGGACGAAATTAACTGGGATTTATTGCAACGTTATGAATCGGAAGTTGATTCTCTTTCTGACATAATTCAAAATCTAGAAAAGAATTTTATTAAGGAAAAAACTGAATTCGACAGGGACACACAATATGTCCATAAAAGGCAGCAATTTGAAAACCGCTGGAATAAATCTTTCCTGCGTGTGCATTTGAATGAAAAGGGAGACATATATTTTTCAAGTAATTATTACGGTTCACAGTTTATAAATCACAATGGCATAAGAGTATACGATGGTCCTGAACAGGCAAAAACCGAAAGGCTTGAAGAAGGTGATGCAAATATTCACCGAAGTGAATTTTTGGATGGGAAGTGGGAACGTGTAACGTTTATGAATGGCAATGAAAATAATGTAATTGAATTTATAGCACATAATACTTCACTCAGGTTAAAAGCAGTTTTTCTTGGTGAAAAATATTATTACATTATTCTCGAAGAATACGATAAAAATGCCTTCAAACAAGCCTTAACCCTTTCAAATACTATAAAAAAGAAACGATTTCTTTCCAAAGAAATAAAAAGACTTCAAGTTGCATTAAACATTGAATCATAAAAAAATCCATCCTCCTGATGGAAAATGGATTTTACTTATTTTTTCTATTCGTTTTATTCTTTACCCGGAACCGGTATGCTGGCTGTTTCAATATATCCGATATTTCCCATAATATAAGTTGTAGGTCCGAGTTTTATATCAGAGTTCATCATTTCATCCCAGGTAACTTCTTTTCCGGTATAAGCTGAAACACGCCCCATTATTCCCATTAAACATGAATTAGCGGTTCCTTCTGCCTCATTAATTGGAATATCCTTACGAATACAGGTAACAAGGTCGATATGTTCCTGGTCGTACGGGCTGTTTGGAGCATCATCAAACGCAAAAAGCTGGCTGCCGGAAGCATCTGAAATAGTTGCTGTTCCCCCCTGCGAAGTAAATGACATTCCTTTTGTACCATGGAATGTTTCATAAACACCACCATCGCAACCATTAATCTGGCGGCACATACTGTGAATTTGCCTCCCGTCATCAAGAACAAAGTCGACACTGAAATTATCGTACTGGTCACCGGTAACCCTTCTTTGCCTTGAACCAAAACCCAGTGCTTTAACCGGTAGTTTTCCGAGGAACCAGTTTGCAACATCAAGGTTATGTACGTGTTGTTCGACAATATGGTCGCCTGAAAGCCAGCACCAGTTAACCCAGTCGCGGATCATCCATTCCATTTCACTCCAGGCCGGGTTGTTATTCCGGTACCATAACTGATTCTGATTCCAGTAAACGTTCGCAGAAATTATATCACCAATTGCATTATTATTGATTTCTTTGAGAATATTAACATATTTGTGCTGATGGCGCCTTTGAGTTCCGGTAACAATTTTTAATCCCATTGGCTCAGCCATTTTTGCTGCTGCAATTACCTGGCGGATACCTTCAGGGTCAACAGCAACCGGTTTTTCCATAAAAACATGTTTACGGGCTTTTACAGCAGCTTCAAAATGCTGGGGCCTGAATTTTGGTGGTGTTGCAAGAATAACAATATCAACACCTGAATCGATTACTTTCTCAAAAGCATCGAATCCTATAAAACAGTTTTCTTCAGGAACTTCAACGTTTTTTTCTTTCAGTTTATTTTTTAAATCATCCAGCCGATCCTGGAATACGTCACCCAGAGCGGTAATTGACAAACCTGTTCCTGCATTAAGGAAATTAAATGCGGCACCTGAACCACGTCCACCGCACCCGATTACACCTGCTTTCAGTTCTTTTCCTTCGGGTGCAGTATCAAGCAGCGGAGGCAAGTTTAATTCACGGGGTGTCCAGTTGCCGATAGTTCCTGAACCTGATCCGCCGGAAGTACAGGATGAAAGTGTACCAACTCCCATGGCTCCTGCTGCTCCAACTGCAGCTGCCCCGGCTAAAAATTTTCTTCTTGAAAAGTTATTTTCACTCATGATTTTGGTAATTTAAGTTAGATTATATTTTTATTTTCCGGTATTTTCATCGAATTCGCATACTACCCTGAAACCTATAAAATTACAGTCGGAAAGCCACCATATGCTTTTTGGCATTTGCGGATCGGTTTTTAACCAGGCATCCGTCTTTGTGTAATCACGTGCTGCACAACGAACATCATCCAGGTTACTTTTAAACGAACCTCCGCGAATTACATGTTCTTCTCCTGAAACAGGGCCTTTCGGATCGGTAACACCATCTTTTAAATCGGAATATGCATCGGCAGAGTACCAGTCTGAACAATACTCGGCAGCATTTCCCAGCATGTTTTTTAATCCAAACGGATTTGCTTCAACCAAATCAGGTTCCTGTGTTTTTAAATTACTGTTTTCATTAAAAATAATGTATTTAGCAATAGTTTCATTGCTTTTACCAAATAATTTTCTGAATAATCCCTTTTGAGAAAAATCTTTTGGTGATCCTTCGAAAAAGTAAGGAGAATCAGAACCTCCACGGCAGGCATATTCCCATTCGGCTTCAGTCGGCAGCCTGTAAGTTTTCCCGGTAACTTCCGAAAGCCAGCGGCAATAAGTTTCAGCAGCATTATAACTCATAGTAATTGCAGGCCTTTTTCCTAATCCCCAGTTTTGGTCGGGTTGCCCGTAGGGTGGAGTAGGACCTGTAATTGCATCAACTTCAGTATATCGCCTGCTGCCTTCTGTGTCGGTTGAGCGTCCTTCAGTTGCAGTTGCTGAATAAAAAGCCAAGAACTCAGTCCAGTTTACTTCCACTTCAGCCATAAAAAACGGGCTGATGTTAACCTGTTTGACCGGGCCTTCATCCTGTTTCCTCATCGGTTCAGATTCAGGACTTCCGATTTTAAATGAACCACCGGGAATGGCTTTCATTTTAAAAGAAACTGTAGTATTTGGTATCTGTTCTGTAAAATCTGTAAATTCAATCACTTTTGTTGATTCCGAAAATACTTCTTTATCTTCATCTGAAGAACTTCCAAAATTTACATTCTGGGCATGCAGGGCATTCGGGTCATAATGGCCAACATTTAAATGACAATTGATACACCTGAGTTCACCTTCCTTTTGAGTATAGTACAGATGTGCGTCCTGACCTTTTTTTGTTAAAGTGAGCGGGAACAGGTTTTCATGACAATGAATACATGATGTTTTAAAAACGTGATGCTGTGCCTGGTCCAGAGTTGATTTGGCTTCCCAGTTAAAATCGGCACTGTCTTTAAAAAAATATCCGTAAGCATCCCGTGCCGAGGCTTTTATTTTCTCTTTTAAATAACCCTGCCCCTTGGGTGGCAAATGGCAATCGACGCATTGAATATGGATTCCAACCTTTGTATCGTAATGAACCGATAGTTTCCATGAATCAAAAACATGAGGATGGACATGGCACATTTTGCAGGATTCAACAGTAGAAGTTGCCTCAATTAGTTTGTGAGAATAAATAGTTGCAACAATCCCGATAATAAAACCAATGAAAATAACAAGAAGGAGTTTCTTCCGAAGATAAAGTACAATTCTTTTCAGCATTTAATTCCGGTTTAGCCTGATCTCAGGTTAATTTAAAGAGCCTAAAATTAGTAAAATAATATATGATGTAAATACTGTCGGATGATCACAAAATTATTTTTATTGTTTTTAAATAAGCAAAGGTTGCCCGGGTATGGCAACCTGTGGGAAACGATTTCTCTTAAGGGATAAGGAAGTAAATTATATCAGACTCAACGTAAAAGTAAAGTGTTTGGATTACAGAACGATTAAAACAGGATTAAACTACGGTAAATTAAAATCTCGGAATTTATTCGTAACTTGGAACAAATTGGTTAACCTTGAATCCAATCTTAAAATACTGGCCGGATTTTGTACAATTATTCTATCCTGAAATTTGTATTACCTGTTCTGAGAAACTGATCAGTCAGGAAAGTTTTATCTGTATGAAATGCCTCCATGATATTCCAAGGACAAGGTTCCATTTATCGTCAGAAAACAAAGTTGAACAATTATTCTGGGGAAGGGTGAATATTGAAAAAGCAACTTCCTATTTTTTTTTCAGGAAAGGCAGCCGTTATCAGAAACTGATACATTTCTTAAAATACAAGGGTTTAAAGGAAATTGGTTTTGAGATCGGCAAACATTTTGGATTTGAAATGGCTGAAAGCGGGTACTTTTCTGATGTTGATATGATTATTCCTGTACCACTTCATCCTAAAAAACTGAAAAAGCGGGGTTACAACCAAAGTGAATGGATTGCAAAAGGTTTTGCTTTCGGATTAAACAGACCTGTAAATACCGATATCCTGCATCGGATAGTTTTTACATCAACCCAAACAAGGAAAACCCGGTTTGAACGATGGAAAAATGTGGAAGGCATTTTCGAAGTAACAGAACCTGATAAATTTTATAATAAACACATTTTATTGGTTGATGACGTAATTACAACCGGATCGACTCTCGAAGCCTGTGCCTTTTCAATGCAAAAAATTCCCGGTATAAAAATCAGCGTAGCTTCTTTGGGTTATGCCGATTATTAGCAAGATTGGAAAATCGGTTGTATCTTCTGACAGTTATTTTTGAATCGATAACCAGGATAAGATGAATGTGAAAACTGATACCCAAAATTTGTATTTTGAAAGGATCAACAAAGTAATTCTTTTTATAAACAATCATTTAGGAGATAACCTGGATGTTGAATCACTTGCGCAGGTAGGGAATTATTCATCGTTTCATTTCCACCGGATAATGCGTGCTCACCTGGGAGAATCGCTTGGGGCATATATTATCAGGCGCAGGCTCGAGGCATCCTTAAATTTGTTGCGTTATTCAATCCTGCCAATAACCGATGTTGCATTTAAAGTTGGTTATGAAAATCCTGCATCTTTTAACAAAGCTTTTAAAAAACGGTACCAGGTTACACCCGTTGAATTCAGGAAAAATTATAACAGCCTGATCATTTCAGAAGATTCAAAAATAAAATTTAATGCTATGGAAAATTTAAAAAGTTTAAAACCTAAAATTAAAGTGCGTAAATCACAGAAAGTAATTTTTGTGCAGGCAATCGGAGCATATAACGAAAGTGCAGGAAAAGCGTGGGACAGGGTTTGTGAATGTGCCAAAGAAAAACGATTATTTGGATTCAGTACCGAGTTTATCGGGATCAGCCACGATGACCCGAAAGTTACGGAAGCATCCAAATTGAGGTATGATGCCTGTATTGTAGTTTCAAAAGAAGTAAAACCTGAAGGGGAGCTTGGAGTTCAGGAATTACAGGGAGGCAAATATGCCGTGTTTACACATAAGGGGCCATATGAAAAATTCACTAATTCTTATGATTATATTTTTGGGAAATGGTTGAATGAAAATGAAATAGAATTGAGGGATGCTCCTTCGTTTGAAAAATATTTAAATACACCCGGAAAAGTAAAACCTGAAAAATTACTGACGGAAATCTGGGTGCCGATAAAATAAAAGACTGAAGGATTGATTTACTGAAGGATTGAAAATGACTTAAATGAACTAAATTGGATAAATGAATAAATAAAATGTTAACCATGGATAAAAAAGAATTTAGTAAAGATTTGGAAAAAAGGACATTAAATTTTGCCGTTGATATAATAAAATTGTCATCTCAATTATCAGTGTCGATTGAAAGCAAGGTTATCAGAAACCAAATAACAAAATCTGCCACAAGTATTGGTGCAAACTACAGAGAGGCAAACCGAGCCAGAAGTAAAGCCGATTTCAAAAATCGAATAAAAATCTGTGAAAGCGAAGCAAGCGAAACTCAGTATTGGATAGAAATAATTCAAAATATGAATTGGATTAATATGGAAGATATTGACAATATATTTAAAGAATCCGGTGAATTACTTGCTATCTTTTCCACAATTAGCAAAAAATTAAGTGATAATTAATAATTTATCCATTTGTAATTTTAGTCATTCTATAATTTCCTATCAACCTTATTCGCCATTGTTTGTTTTCTGATAAAACATTGGCTAAATGAATTATCTTATCAGCGAATATTTTTCCGGGCAACGGCCACAGGTTACTTTACCCGACAGGCAAATGTTTGAATTGCTTCAGGAAGAAGGAATGCGGAAGATGGTAAGTGACCATTATGATTTGCTGAAACAAAGCAGCATCAGTCATTTATTTCCTGAGAATCCCATAGCACTTGAAAAAGCCAAGGAAAATTCGGCCGATTTTTTTATACAGATTTGCGGTGGTCCCCAATACTTTAATCAGAACCGTGGAAATCCTATGCTGGTAAGACGCCATGCACCTCACCCGATAACTGCTGAAGCACGTAAAATCTGGCTCGAATGTTATCGTCAGGTTTTATTAAAACAGGATTTGCCGGAAAATATAATCATGTCGTTTTGGAATTACCTCGATGTTTTTTCAAAATGGATGGTGAATAAATAGTAAAAATCATTCATGTTAAATACTTGTTAAAAGTTTGATAATGTAAACATTAATTAATTATAACTGTTTACTTTAAAGAACAATAAAGTTTAATCAAAAATTTTTATCAATTATGAAATTTAAAAATTTAATTCTGATCCTGATTATGGCAGTTTTTACTGTCGGATTTTATTCATGCAATCAAAAACCTGCTCAGACAGAAGAACAGGAAAACGTAAAATATTACAGGAATTTACTTTTCAGTGAAACTTCATGGGACATTGAACGCGGCTCATATCCATTATCTGCCGATGAAGCCAAAACAATAAACAATTACAAATTTACCTGGGATGACCAGGGACGACTTGCTTCAATAGAATACAACCGTAACGGAGTCCTTCTGGGATATTCATCAATGGGTGCCGCAAAAATCACTTACACCTATGATGGAAATATACAATTAAAACATTTTTTTAATGAGAACAATGAACCGTCAACCTGGGGTGGAAGTGTTTTTACGCAGGAATATACTACCGATGGAAACGGGTTGAGAATTGGACTGAGATTCCTTGACAAGGACGGGAATCCGGTTGAAAACTGGAACAACATCCACAATTACAAGTGGGCAAAACTCAGTGATGGAATGATACAGGAAATAAGATACAACCTTGCCGGCGAAAGTGTTGTAATGAATCCGTTCTGCCCGTTTTATGAACTTCGGTTTTCATATGATAATAATGGATTTGTTACCCGTATGGCAAATTACGAAGCCGATACACTTTACAATTGTACAGCTGAAAACTGCGGAGACGTTGGTGTTTCTTATTTTTTGTTCGATAATAACGACAAAGGCGATGTTAAAAGTTTTTCTGTGCACAGTACTACCGGCCAGCTTTCAAACCTCTATTGGGGCTGGGCGAAACGTATTAGTGTTTTCGATGAAAATGGTTACCCGGTTGAAGTTACTCAATACGATCAGGATAATGAATTACTTGGGGGGAATAATCTGCCAATTACCAAATCGGTTTATGATGAACATGGTGCCCTGGTTGAAAGAATTTCGATGGATGCCAATAAAAATATTGCTGAAAATCCAAATAACGGTGTTGCAATCACAGCTTATAAATACGATGATCAGGGACGCAGGATTGAAACATTACAATACAATAAAAACAGGGAACTTGTAGAAGAAAATAACAGTTAGTTGTAATGTTTTTCAGAAGTGCCGGTTTTAATGCCGGTCCTTCTATTCATCTGTTTTAATAAACCAAAAAATATATCCGATGAAATTTCAGAAAATTTCAGTTTTCTTATTGATTTTCATATCGACTGTTACACTTTTTTCGTGTGGCGGTTCGTCCAAAAAACAGGATCAGTCTGTTGAAACGACTCCGAAAAAAGAAATTGCAGTAAATGCAGAATCGCAGGCTTTGCTTGATTACCTGGTTGAGTTGGGAGACTATGTAAACAGCCGGGAATTTCCTTCCTTAATTAAAGCTTCCTCGGTATATGAAGAACTGGATGCAAACAATCTGATCATCGATTTAAGAGATAAGGAATCTTTTGCAGAAGGGCATATTAAAGGCGCTGTTAATGTTGATTTCAGCAACATCCCTGATTATATGACAAATTCCATAAAACCGTTTGAATACGACCGTATCATCATGGTCTGTTATTCAGGGCAGATTTCCAGTTATACAACTGCATTGCTCAGGTTAATGGGTTATGGCAATGTGTATGCAATGCGTTGGGGAATGAGCGCCTGGAATAAGGAATTTGCAGAAAACGGAGGTTGGCTGGCGAAAGTTTCAGGTGAATATGAAGATCAGCTTGAAACCACAGAACATGAAAAGTTATCATTAAGCGATTTCCCAAAAATGAATACCGGTAAAACAACCGGTGAAGAAATTCTGAATGAACGGATAAAAGCTCTTTTTGCTGCCGGATACCGCGATGCATTGGTATTTGCCAATGAGGTTTTTGAAAATCCTTCAAATTATTATGTGATCAATTACGACAGGCGTGATAAATATGAATATGGGCATATTCCGGGGGCAATCCGTTATAAACCCAGCGGGACACTTGGCATTAAAGAAGAAATGGAAACCATCCCTGTTGATAAAGATGTGGTTGTTTATTGTAATACAGGGCATAATTCAGGGTTTGCCACTGCTTACCTCAGGTTGTTTGGCTACAAGGCACATACGTTAACCTACGGTAACAATGCTTTTATGTATGATAGAATGATTAAAGACCGTGATTCACTTTCGTGGCTTCCTTTTACCGAAGCTGAGATTCATGACTACCCGTATGTAAGTAACTAGTGTTTCTTTAAATATTTATTCCTGGCTAATTGTGTCAGGCCGGAATTTATAAAGGAGGGTTTCGTTTTCGGAGCCCTCTTTTTGTATAATATAAAGATTTTTAAAACCCATTTGGTTTAATAACGTATAGGTTTTTGCCAATTTGGAAGCATCATTTGAAAACAGGCCGATTTTTAATTTTGTATTTTTCAGACTTTCCTGATAATTTTTCTCCAGTAAATCCTGAAAAGGGATTTTTACTATTTCCGCACCACTGTTTTTTATTGAAGGCAATTCTTCATCCAGAAAAACAATCAGAAAGTCTTTATTCACCTGACTTTCAGAAATCAGATTTGAATTATTCTGAATCGATTTTATCACATTGTCAGCACTGATTTTAAAACCATCTTTTTTGAGGAGTTTTAAACTCATTAAAACCAATAATATAAATAGAATTACAAATACAAATAATAACCTTTTCATTCTGATTTTATTTATTCACATCCACCGTCCAGTTGAGTTTCTTTCAGCCTTTTTGTTTCTAAAAATGCAAACTTTAAACTATCAGGGAGGCTGTTGATCTCCGTAAATATTTTCCGGGCTTTAAACCGGTTTTCAAAAACGGCATTCTCGCGGGGTGAAATTGATCCGCCTTCATAGCGGCTCAACATAATAATTTTATACCATTCGTTTAAGCCACCTTTCATTACAAAATTATTTTCGTAATTGAGCCCTTTTGCCAGAGACCAGGCAAAACCGGCATTCCTGTCACCGTTAGAGTAAAATATATTTTTCATATTTTTCGGGTTGAGATAGCCTTCCCAGTCGGGATTTAAAAAATCGTTTAACGGGATATTGATTGAACCCGGAATATTGCAGTTCAAATATTCTTCAGGACTGCGCACATCAATTAGTTGAACAGTTGAATCTTCGTTATTTACAAAACGGGCAACCTGATCAACCGAAAATGAGTTTTCTGAACTTTGCATTTCCTTCAGAAGTTCTTCGGGTGATAATTTGAAAACGTCATCTTCAGGAGATGGGAAGAAAGCCAGTAAAAGGCCGATCCCAATCAATAAAACCGATATTTTTATCCTGAAATTCATTATTTAACTTTTACAATTCACTAATTATTTCGGGGCGTTGATATTTTTTCTCGGCTTTTTCTGCCACCCAAAACATGGCTACTGCAGCAATAATCAGTGCCAATGAAAAAATTCCGGGCGATAAGCCCAGCCAGTCATTAATTTTTACAGGTCCTTTGTATGAACCCATAGCAATGGCCTCAATCATAGGGTATGTTTCAGCAAAAATAAAAGCCCCTGCCATTCCACCAAACAAAAAGAACAAAGCATCGATCTTCCCGATTGAAAGTGCACATAAACCTGTCCCAGGGCAAAATCCTCCCATTACAAATCCTGCCCCCATAATTACACCCCCGATAAGAGTAGCTGTAACATAATATGGATTTACATAAACCAGCTTCGGGTCTAATAATCCAAAATAACTGAGAAGTTGTGATCCTGTAAGTGCCACTATAGCGGCTGTAAAAAACACCTTTAATACGGTTGTATCGTAACCATAAAACATGCCTGCCAGTTTCCTGCTTGAAGAAAAACCTGCCTGTTCAAGTGCAAAACCAAACCCGATTCCGATCAGGAATCCAATCAGGAGGTTAAGCCACTCCGGGAATTCTGCTGTTATTGTTAAAGGTCCCATATTATACTGATTTATTGAAAGATTGATTTACTGTGTTAAATCCAGAGTTTTCGGAAGAACCAGGCAAATAAATATGCCGATCCGAAAATTGCTACCATGGTTACAAACCCGGCAACCGATAAAACAGACATGCCTGAAAGTGCGGCTCCGCTTGTACAGCCTCTTGCAAGTTGTGCACCGTAAACAAAAAATACACCCCCCAGAAATGCAAACAATAACCTTTTCCGGTTTGTAATTTTTGGTGATTTTTCAATTTTGAACTTTAACCTGCCCGAAATTGCACCTGAAATAAATCCTCCGATCAATAATCCGAGGACTTCCAGCGCCAACCAGCTTTTCAGCGGATTATTACCATCTTCAAAATATTTGCTGTAATACGGCGATTGTTCAACGTGGTTCTTGTCGATAGCATTAACGGCAGAAACAACAGCATATTTAATACCCCCGCTCGCACCAAGCCCTCTTCCTGAGAAATACATAGCTCCAAGTAAAACCAATCCCAAAAGGATGCCAGCCATGTACGGATTCATGTATTTTTTCTTCATAAAACCGGTATTTAAAAAATTCAGGTTGTTTATCATCCTAAATTACAACTAAGCAGGATTAAATGTTTTTGTAATGAAGTTTTTTAACAACTTATTAAGAACTTTTTTTGAAAATCCTGCCAACCATTCTGAAAACAATACCATAAGGCAGTAAAGAACCAAGAATATAAAATAATGTAGTAGCAAAACCCGGAGTAATAATTCTTCTGCCTTTTAACATTCCCTTTACCGATACCCTGGCAACATCCGATGGTTGCAGAGTTGTAATCCGTGCCATAAAGTGCGATTTTTGTATCGTTTCTTTCACACGGGAATTGGTTGTTACTCCACTTGGATAAACGGAAGAAACAGTAATATTTGTCCCCTTTAATTCAGCATGCAAAGACCGCGAAAAGAAAAGGATATAAGTTTTGGTAGCAGCATAAACACATTTTTTCGGGAGTGGAAGGAATGCCCCAAAACTACTGACATTCAGTATGTATGCCTTGGGTAATCCTTTCATTTCTTTCAGAAAATAATAGGTTAGTAAAGTAGTAGCACGAATGTTAAGCTGGATCATTGTATCTATATCATCCGGATTTTGATCCATCATATTATTTTCACCGCCAACACCTGCATTGTTTATTAATTTATTAACTGTAAGCCTGTTGGTTTTAGCATAATCAAATACTTTTTTAGGCGCATCAGGAAGTGTAAGGTCAATCGAAAGGCACTTTATATCGTTGTCGTTAACCTGTGACAAATGATTTGCCAGTTCTTCAAGACCTGACTCTGGCAATGCAACCAGAAACAGGTTCATGTTTCGTTTTGTACATTCTTCTGCAAGTGCTTTTCCTATTCCGTTACTAGCCCCGGTTATCAGGCAATAAGTTTTATCCGAATTCATTTACCTGTTTGATTTGTTTTTCTCTTTTTAAAAAAGAAACCATTATCTTAAGTAACAAAGGTAAATGAAATTGCCGGAGTAACCTGCCTGTTTCATGTGAAAGAATTTTTTAAAGTTTTTCAGATGATTTCTTTCTGTTCCAAATGTATAACTATCACCAGATTGCCGGTTTTCAGACTATGCTGAAAATTTCAGGAATGGTGCAATTACTCTTCTTCCTTCGATCCTCCCCATTGAAATGAACGGATACTAATCCCGGCAAGGTTAATAATCCTTTCAACCACGGTTTCAACCAATGATTCAATTGTTTCAGGTTTGCTGTAAAATGAAGGAGTTGCCGGGCAGATCATTCCTCCGGCCAGCGTAATTTGTTTCATGTTTTCTATGTGGATCAGATTGTACGGAGTTTCCCGCGGGACAAGGATCAGTTTTCTTTTTTCTTTTAAAATTACATCGGCAGCACGGGTAATCAGGTCATCCGATATTCCGTTTGCTATTCTGCCAAGGGTACCCATAGAACAGGGGCAGACTATAAGAGTATCAAAATCGGAAGATCCTGATGCAAAGGGTGCATAAAAATCATCTCTTTCATAAACCCGGAAAGGATAAACCGGATGGAAATCTTCATTCAATTCGTATTTCCAGATATCAAGGGCATTATTTGAAAAAACAACTGCTATTTCTTCAAATTGTTCTTTTTCCTGTTGCAACCGGTTAAAAAGGATTTTTGCATAAACAGAACCACTTGCCCCCGTAACAGCTATAATAATTTTTCGTTTCATTCTGACCGGAACTGTTTGTTTTTAATATCTTCCCGCGTTGATTTTGTAATATGCAGCCAACGAAATTACATTGCTGAACTGGTTATTCAACCAATAATAATTTGTGGCATTTTCACCCGGCTGACCCCTGATCGGCAAAATAGAATAAGCAAGCCGTAAATCCAGTGTTAGATTGTCCAACATATCAAACTGGAAGCCTAGGAAAGGCTGTAAGTCAATACTTTTAAAAGCTTTTACATCTTCTTTGGGAAGTGGATCATTATCGCGCCATTCGCCGGCAGAGATCAGGTAGCCTGTTGAAATCCCTCCGATAATGGAGCCCCGGTCGTTAGCCCTGAATCCCACAAAAACGGGTAGTTCAACATAACCCAGCCGCATAATGTATTTTTCAATATCGGTTTTTTTAGGATCGACTTTATTCCGTGAACCTTTTTGCGAATATTTAATTTCAAAACCTGCAAAAACAGCAGGAGCAATATCCGTTTGCACGAAAGCTCCTGCAACGATCCCGGGTTTGTGAAATCCTTTGTAAAGATCTCCGTCAACCTGAGTTGCATTAAATCCTCCAAGTAAACCGGCCTCAAACCGTTGGGCATAAATGGAAGAAATCGCAAGCGAAAATATTATTAGAATGAATAGTTTCTTCATGTTTTCTGAATTGATTAAATCATTTTCTTTAGTTCTTCAGCCAGGATTTTAACACCTGCTTCTGCTTTTTCCTGTATAAAAATAACATTTTCTGAATACAAAGATGGCTTTGAAGGGTCGACAACAAAAACCGGAGTTCCTTTTTTCACATAATTGACCAGGCTGGCTGCAGGATAAACCACAAGAGAGGTTCCGATTACCACTAAGATATCCGCCTGGCTGACAATCCGGATTGCTATACTTATGGCCGGCACAGCTTCGCCGAACCATACAATATGTGGACGTAACTGGCTTCCTTTTTCGCACAGGTCGCCGAGTTTTAATTCACAGTTATCCAGTGTATAAACCAGGTCCGGGTCAATGGTGCTCCTGGCTTTTCGCAATTCGCCATGGAGATGAAGGACATTTGTACTTCCCGCCTGCTCATGAAGGTCATCCACATTCTGAGTGATAATCGTTACATCAAAATTATTCTCCAGTTCTGCGATGCCAAAATGACCTTTATTCGGGCTGGCGTTCCAGAGTTGTTTTCGCCTTTCGTTATAAAATCGTAAAACAAGCTCCGGATTTTTTTGCCAGGCTTCGGGGCTGGCAACCTCGGTAACATCGTATTGTTCCCATAAACCTCCCATGTCGCGGAAGGTTTTTAAACCACTTTCCTGGCTCATTCCGGCTCCCGATAAAACAACCAGTTTTTTCATTGTAATCGATTTTCATGTAAAGATAAAAGTTAAAAATTTTGAGTGAACCGATGCCCTAAATTTTCCTACATTTGTAACCATGATTGATCAGGCAACCATAGCTCGTATTTTAGATACCTCAGAAATTGTTGATGTTATTTCCGATTTTATCAACCTGAAAAAACGAGGGGTGAATTACCTGGGATTATGTCCTTTTCATAACGAAAAAACACCTTCGTTTACAGTTTCCCCGGCAAAAGGGATTTACAAGTGTTTTGGGTGTGGAAAAGGTGGCAGTGCGGTTAATTTTGTAATGGAACACGAAAGCCTTTCATATCCAGATGCCCTAAAATGGCTGGCCCGGAAATATAACATCGAAGTTGTTGAAAAAGAGGAAACCGAGGAGGAAAAACAACTTAAGGACGAGCGTGAAAGCCTGATGATCGTTTCATCCTACGCGCAGAAATATTTTACCAGGTATTTGTGGGAAGAAGAGGAAGGAAAG
>JAFGGF010000029.1 GCA_016930735.1 Prolixibacteraceae bacterium | reverse complement strand
CTTGATACTTTTAAGGGCTGGAAATCATTGCTCGTAAGTAAGGATGCATGGATACAATACAACTCTGTCGATTTTGTTAAAAAGATTAAAAAAGTTCTGGTTTCTGCTGCTTCTGAATCGGGAGGTACTATTGAAATCCACTTAGACAATGTAAATGGACCTATCGTTTCAGAAATAGAAATACCGGCAGGAGAAGGCTGGAAAACCGTAGAAGCAAAAACCTCCAAAATAAAAAAGGGAATTCACAACCTGATTGTTGTTTTGAAAAATGAAGATCCGGTTGAGATAGACTGGATCCGTTTTGAAAAATAGTATTTTCAATTTTACAGGAAAATGAAGAAAGTTATATTATTACTTGGATTATTTAATCTGGCTTTAATTTTTGGAGCCTGCACTCAAAATGAACCTCATCTGAAACTATGGTACAATAAGCCTGCAAACAAATGGAATGAAGCACTTCCTGTCGGGAACGGGCGGCTCGGGGCCATGGTTTTCGGAAATCCTGTTAACGAAGTGATTCAGCTTAACGAAAATACTGTTTATGCCGGGTCGCCAAACAGGAACGATAATTCAAATGCCAAAGAGTCATTACAGGAAGTCAGGGATTTAATTTTTGAGGGAAAATACAGGGAAGCTCAGGATCTGATAAACCGGGATTTTATAACTAAAACTTCCCATGGAATGCCATATCAGACAGTTGGAAACCTGAAACTGGCATTTCCCGGGCATGAAAATTATTCGGATTATTACCGTGAACTTGACCTTGAAAAAGCTGTTACTTCATCAGTTTATAAAGTGGATGGAGTTCAATATAAAACTGAAATTTTCAGTTCTTTCCCCGATCAGGTAATCATAGCCCGGATTTCAGCTGATAAAAAAGGTTCTGTAAATTTTTCGGCAACAGTTGAACGTCCTTCTGAGGTTGATGTTAAAACTAGTGGAAATAATGAACTTATTCTTTCTGGATTAACCAGCAACCATGAAAGTGTTACAGGGAAAGTTGAATTTGTAGCCAAAGTGAAGATAATTCCATCAGGAGGATCTGTTTCAGCTGAGAAAAAATCTTTAATCGTAAGTAATGCCGATGTTGTTGCAATTTATATTTCCATGGCTACAAACTTTAATAATTATCACGACATATCAGCAAATGCTTTTGAAAGGGTAGATTCCTACCTTGATAAGGCTCTGAAAAAGAAATATGAAAATGCCTTAAACGATCATATTACCGATTATCAGAATTACTTTAACAGGGTAAGCCTTGACCTTGGAGAAACAGAAGCTGTAAATAATCCGACTGATGTCCGTTTGGAACAGTTTGCCTCAGGGGATGACCCTCAGCTTGTTGAATTGTATTTTCAGTTTGGAAGGTATTTGCTGATTTCTTCATCACGCCCCGGTGGACAACCAGCTAACCTTCAGGGTATCTGGAACAATCAACTGATGCCTCCCTGGGATAGCAAATATACGGTGAATATAAATACTGAAATGAATTACTGGCCTTCGGAAATAACGAACCTTTCTGAAATGAATGAGCCACTGGTTCAAATGGTACGTGAAGTTACAGAGGCCGGAAGGCAAACTGCAAAAGATATGTACGGTGCTGACGGTTGGGTATTGCATCACAATACCGACCTTTGGCGGATCAATGGCCCTGTTGATGGTGCGACCTGGGGAATGTGGCCTATGGGTGGTGCCTGGCTCAGTCAGCATCTGATTTACAAATATGAATATAGTGGCAATAAAGAATTTCTGAAATCTGTTTATCCGGTTTTAAAGGAAGCCTCGGAATTTTATCTCGATTTTCTTGTAGAAGAACCAGAAAATAAATGGCTGGTAGTTTGCCCCTCCATTTCTCCTGAAAATACACCTGCCGGGCATCCTTCATCTGTTACAGCCGGAACAACTATGGATAACCAGTTGGTCTTCGACCTGTTTACAAATACCATAAAAGCAGCAGAAATTCTAAAAACCGATAAGGAATTGGTTGATCAGATAAAGCAGGCTTTGCAAAGAATCCCGCCAATGCAGGTTGGGAAATGGGGCCAGTTACAGGAATGGATGTACGACTGGGATAATCCTGATGACCATCACCGTCATGTATCTCATCTGTACGGACTTTATCCTTCCAATCAGATTTCGCCATACCAATCACCCGAATTGTTTTCTGCAGCCCGGACATCTTTGATTGCGCGGGGTGATGAATCTACCGGTTGGTCAATGGGTTGGAAAGTAAACCTTTGGGCACGGTTGCTGGATGGTGACCATGCTTATAAACTAATTACGGACCAGTTGACCCCTTCGGTTCAACCAAATGGAAGAGAAAGGGGTGGAACCTACCCCAATTTTTTCGATGCCCACCCACCTTTCCAGATTGATGGTAACTTCGGATGTACTGCAGGTATTGCCGAAATGTTGTTGCAGAGCCACGATGGAGCTTTACATCTTTTACCTGCCTTGCCATCGAAGTGGCAAAAAGGTAATGTTTCAGGTATGAAAGCCAGAGGTGGATTTGAGATTGAGATTCAATGGGAAAACGGAGAGCTGAAAACCGCAGAGATCAAATCCTTGATCGGTGGAGTTTGCAGGTTACGTTCATATGTTCCATTGGAAGGAAAGAGTTTAAAAGAAGCTTCAGGCAAAAATCCGAATCCTTTTTATGAAATTCCGGAAATAAAACAGCCAATTATCCACGCCGAAAATGAATTATCCGAAAACAGTCTTAAAAAGGTTTATGAATATGATTTGCTTACAAAAACTGGTGATATAATAAAAATCAACAGGAAATACTAAAACCCTGTTTTTTAAAAACCCTCTGAATTTACCTCAGATAAAAGTTTTAAGGATAACTTAAAATATAAACTTATTATTTTTAACATTCAAAAAAGGTTATTTTTATTTTTGAAAAGAGAAAATTGCGGTTATCGTTAAAATATGTCTGTAAAATTTAAATACACTGTTTTTATAATCATGTGCTTTGCGGCACTCTCAATACAGGCTGCTCAACCAAAATTTTACAGCATCAACTCACTATTTGGTATTTCTATCAGAAATGCAAACTCTGTTTGCGAAGATGACAATGGATTTATTTGGGCCTCCAGCAGGACCGGAATAATAAGATTGACCGATGATGATTACCGTATTTACAACCTCGATTATGAAACCGCAGATGTTATTACAGTAAAACTTGTTTATAAAAATTCAGGTTTGGTTGCTTATACTAACAACGGACAGGTATTTTTATATAATACTGTATTTGACAGGTTTGATTTACTGGTTAATTTAAGCAAATCGTTAAATAACCCTTACATCAGTGTGCATAATCTTTTAATTGATAATTCGGGAACTCTTTGGATTTCTTCGACTGTTGGCCTTCATAAATTTGAGAAGGGAACTTTAACAATAGTTGATAACAGCTCGATGTTCAGTTTACAAATTGCCTGGCTCAACAATCAACAGTTGATTTTGGTAAACCCTCAAAGCATATGGCTTTTCGATATTGATACACAGCAGAGTGAAATTATTTACGGGAACAGTTCAATGCCGCCTAATTTTGCTTCTTCTTTATTTTTTGATAAAGATCAAAACAAACTATGGATTGGGACAATTTCGGATGGAATTTTTTGTTACGATTTTAATACGTCAACTTATTCAGAATTTTCGGGTTCTGTATTCCCGAAACAACCTGTTCTGGCAATTGAAGAAAATACTGATTCAACACTCCTGGTAGGAGTTGACGGGCAGGGTATTTGGGAAATCGATAAAGAAAATGAAGAAATAATAAATGTATATAAGGAAAATCCGGACGACCCAACATCATTAAAAGGCAATGGTATATATGATATTTACCGCAGTCATGATAATAAAATCTGGATTTGCACCATTAGCGGAGGAGTATCATTTTTCGAACAGACTTCACCAATGATAAACCAGGTTGTTCATCAGTTAAACAATTATAATTCTTTGGTGAACAACGATGTTAACTGCATTATAGAAGACAGCAGGGGTAAACTCTGGTTTGCTACAAATAACGGTATCAGTGTCTGGGATGTAAGCTCAAATCATTGGGAAACTTTTTATCGCAATAACCTTGAACATGCCCAGGTTTTCCTTTCACTTTGTGAAGATAGCAAGGGAAGGATATGGGCGGGAAGTTATTCTTCGGGTTTATATATCCTCGATGGAAAAACAGGAAAGGAATTAATACATTATTCACAGGGTATTCCCGGTTCTCCTTTATTGAGCGATTTTATTTTCAGTATTTATAAAGACAGTGAGGGAGATATCTGGATTGGAGGAATTAACGGATATTTTTCATGTTACCTTTCGAAGGAAGACAGGTTCAGGACTTATACAACAGAGCCGATCAGCAATATTACGGAATTGGAACATGAGGAAATCCTTTTAGGATGCAGTTATGGATTGACGCTTGTAAATAAAATAACAGGCAGTTCTGAAAGGCTGCTTACCGGTTTGCTGATAAGCGATGTTTTAGTAATTGACAGCATTTTATGGATATGCACGTGTGGTGATGGATTAGTCAGGTTTGCCTACAAAAAAGGATCAATTGAAAAATTTACCATAAACGAAGGTTTGCCTTCAAATTTTATCAATAGCATTGTTTTTGTTAATGATTATTTGTGGCTGGGCACTGAAAACGGATTGTGCCGGTTTGATCCTGCAAATAATAAAACAGTGACATTTTCTTCTGTTTATCCACTTTCAGGAATTTCATATAACAGCAGCTCTCCTTTTTTAATGAAAAACGGGCAACTTGCATGGGGGACCAACAATGGTGCGGTATTTTTCGATCCTGAATCAGTTAAAGAAGCACAGACTAGTGGCAGAATATTTATTCAGGATATAGTAATTTCTGGGCGATCGATAAGAAAAATTCCAGCATTTGATTTACAAGGGCCGATAGATAGCATACAGTATATTAAACTTAAATTCACACAAAATAATTTAAGCATAGAATTACTTCCTTTAGGTTCGCCTTCAGATTCCAAATTTTCCTGGAAAATGGAAGGTTTTGATGCAGACTGGACATTGCCAGGCGATAACAGGTTTTTAACCTATACCAATATTCCAAGCGGAAAGTTCGATTTAAAGATCAGGCTTTATAACAGTTCCCTGTCACAGGTAATTGCCGAACGGTCATTTGTAATAAAATCGGTTCCACCTTTCTGGAAAACTGTTTGGTTTTTTATTTTCAGTTTTATTTTAATGCTGGGACTTATCAGTTTGTATTTTCTTTATTACATCAGCCGGTTAAAACAGATTCATACTGAGGAAAAGGTCCGCTTTTTTACAAACACAGCCCATGATATTAGAACCTCATTGACTTTAATAAAAGCACCTGTTGAAGAATTAAAAAATGAAACCGGTTTATCCAGGTCGGGGCGAAACTATTTAAACCTGGCAATTGAGCAGGCACGGCGACTCACCTCTGTTGTTACTCAACTGATGGATTTCCAGAAAATCGATATTGGCAAAGAAAAACCGGCTTACTCTATGGCAGATATTGTAAGCCTCGTATCAAACAGGGTAATGATGTTTGAATCGTTTGCAAAAAGCAAAAACATTGATCTAATATTTGATTCAGAACGGAAAAGTTATTCTACGGCAGTTGACGAGGCTAAAATGGAGAAAGTTGTTGACAACCTTATTTCAAATGCAGTAAAATATTCACTTCCGAAAGGACAGGTTAAAATTCTTCTGAAATTTCATGACACTGATTGGATTCTTGAAGTTAAAGATTATGGTATCGGAATAAGTCGTAAAGCACAACGGCAGCTGTTTAAAGAGTTTTATCGCGGCGATAATGCTGTAAATACAAGAATTGTAGGTTCAGGTATCGGGCTTTTACTGGTAAAAAAATATGTAAATATGCATAATGGTATAATCTCTTTCCAGAGTCAGGAAAATCAGGGATCTGAATTCCGGATTGTTATTCCATATAAAAAAATTGCTGATTCTGTGGAAACAGCAAAAGATTTAAATTTTATAAAGGTATCAGAACCTTCTCAAAATAATCCTAAGGTTCAGTTATTAGGGGATAAAAATGTTTCTACCCAAAAAATGAAAGTCCTGATAGTTGAAGATAATCAGGATTTGCTTGAATTCCTTGAGAATACTTTAAGCCGCGATTTTAATACTTATACGGCTGAAAACGGTAAACAAGCCTGGGAATTCATATCAAAGCAAATACCAGATTTAATTGTTTCAGATGTCATGATGCCTGATATGGATGGATTTGAATTATGCCGTGTTGTAAAATCGACTTATGAAACTTCGCACATTCCATTGATTCTGCTTACTTCACTTTCAGAAAAAGCCGAACAACTGCATGGATTGGGATTGGGTGCCGACGATTACCTGACCAAACCTTTCGATATGAACCTGCTTGTGCAACGGATCAGGACAATTATACGAAACCGTGAAATTGTCAGGGACAGGGCATTAAAATTGACCAATGAAAGCCTTGGTGAACCTGTATTTTCGAATGAGTTAAATAATAAATTTGTTAAAAGGATGATTGAAGTTGCCAATGCCAATATTTCCAATTCAGAATTTAATAAGGAAAAATTTGCTTCAGAAATGAATGTCAGCCCTTCTTTACTTTATAAAAAAATTAAAACTTTTACCGGCCAATCGCCCACCGATTTTATTAAAACCATCAGGCTTAACCGAGCAATGGAATCATTGCAATCAAAAAAATATACAGTAACTGAAGTAAGTGAATTATGTGGTTTTACGAGTGTGGCTTATTTTAGTACGGTCTTCAGGAAATTTTATGGAAAGCCTCCCACTGAATATATAAAATGAGCTAGTATTTATTGGTAAAAATGATTTTTTTTGAATACAAAGTATCATAATATTCAAAATTAGAAATTTAATGTCTGAAATTATAAATACTTATTCTTACCTGTTCCTAATTTTACAATGGTTAAATTAATAAACCTAAACTTATAACGGTTAGGCTTATATGTCTGAATATATCCGGCTGTATCTTCTATAATACAGTCGGATAATTTTTTACCCTTAAATTTTTGCTGATAATTCGATGAGATTAACCCCCATTTGTTTTATGCAGATTACAAAAAAAAGAAGGTTTTGAAAACCCTCTTTTGTGCCCAGAACAGGACTACTAATTTTACTTTTAATGATTTCTATTTATACTATAATATCAATAACAATCAACATTTTAAATTCTAGTGGTGATACTTTAAACAAAAATAAATATAATAAAATAACGAAAAAGTTTCAGCAAAAGTTTCAGTAATTGTACCTTTATAACTTGTAACAAAGATACAAAATGGGCACAACTTTTAATTTCGAGCTAAACAATAAACCTTCCAAAAATAAAACATATGCGATTTTACTGAGGATCACTCAGGATAAAAAACACACGAGGAAAAAGACTTCAATAGAAGTTAAACGAAAGAATGATTTCAACCAAAAAGCTAAACAAGGCAATTGGATTCGGACAAGCGAGCCTAATCATAAGAAATGGAACAGTGCCCTTGAAATAGAACTTGAAGAAGCAAAGCAAGCATACAGAGATTTGAAAAAATCAGGTATGGCTACAAAGGAATTAATAAAAACAAAAATTACTTCTGAAGAAGTATCTCCATCATTTTTAACGTATGCTAGGCAGAGGGCAACGGATATATACAATGAGGGGGGATACCGTAATTTTAAAAAGTATAATGGTTTTTGTAACAAACTAGAAGCCTATTTAGAGGAATTACATAAAAAGGATATATATTTCAGTGAAATTAGTACAGCTTTCCTGTCAAAGTTTGAGGCTTACCTTTATTCTTTAAAGAACGTCCGTAATTCTGAGGCAAAGCTTCATCCCAATACAATTTCCCTTACCCTCCGGATATTCAGGACCATAATTAACAGGGCTATTGAGGTGGATAAGATAATTACTCCTGCAGCTAACCCATTTATGGGATTTAAGTATGTTACACCAAAGTATGCCTCGAAAGAAAAACTTACAGCCGAAGAAATCAGAAAAATTGAAGAGCTTGAGTTGGAGGAAAAATCTTTAATCTGGAATTGTAGGAATTATTTCATGTTTTCTTTTTACATGGCTGGAATTAGGGCAGGGGACCTTATACAGCTACGGTGGAATAATATAACTTCTGATGGAAGGTTGGAATACCGGATGGGCAAAACGAAGAAAGACCGCAGTATAAAGCTCCATGATAAAGCAAAGAACATTCTGAAATACTACTATGACGAAAAATGTAAGCCTACTGATTATATTTTTCCACTGTTAAAAAATGATGCTCCGTATGCCAAAGCAGTAACCAATGAACAAAAGGAAACACTGCCATCAGGATTAATTAAAAAACAAACTGATGATGTCAGTAGTAAAAATGCACTCATTAATAAGTATTTAAAGAAGATTGCTTCATTAGCCGGGATTCAAAAAAACATATCTTTCCATATTTCCCGGCATAGTTTCTCTCGTATAGCAAAGGAAAAGAATGTTGACAACAACCACCTGAAGAACATCCTAGGGCACTCAAATATAGTCGTCACAGAGAGGTATATGGGCTCATTTAGCACTGCAGAAACAGATGCTGTTATGAAATCGATTTTTGAGGAAAAGCCTGATCCAAAGGAAAAGGTAAAAGAAATACTGAAAAGCATTAACCCAGATGAACTGGAAAAAATAATTGCAGAAATTCAGAAAGAAAATTATTAAAAACATGGCTGGTCAAAAAATCACTCTAAATAAATTTAATGCTTGTATCACAAATTCTATTGCTGCATTTGACGTGTTTGAATTAAATCCAAAAAGGAAAAAAAAATTGCGTGAATATAAATTTACAGAATTCAATAAAATTATGATAAAACATGATTTGGAAGAATATAGTGAATTATTATTTAAATACTTTAAAGATATTTTAGAGACTAATGAATTAAATTCTATTTCGTATTATTCTTACTTTTTGCAAGGTGAAAAAGATGATAAATTTCGACTAGAAATTCTGCAAACACTCAACTTT
>JAFGGF010000189.1 GCA_016930735.1 Prolixibacteraceae bacterium | reverse complement strand
TTTGAAAAAACAACCTGCTTTGCGCCGCACGGTGTGCCGTATTTGAATAATCGTTTATCTGTTTATTTAAACCTTGAAGGTTTGGGAAACACTTCAAGGTTGGTGTGTGCTTCATATTTTATTTGGAATACCATTTATGCAAATTGCATGGATAATACCCCAACGGGGTTACACAACAATAGCCGGGGGCACCGCCCCTGGTAATGAGCGTAGCGAATAGAAGGCGCACGAGGCGCGACAATTTGAAAACCAAACCCCCTCTGCCGGCCTACCCATATGCCTTACGCTGGCATCTCCCCCTGAGAGGGGGAGAAAATAAGGAATATTTTGTTTTTTTTGCGCCGGAAGGTACGGCTGTGGTTCAATTGTCGTTGCAAACTACAGACTATCTTACCCCTCGTCGCAGACCGGGAGAAAACTACCCCGAAAACAAAGCAATAATCAGGATAATGTAGCTTAATACTAACGTCCTGCATCCTGTTGGGGCGCCCTGCAGGCATTTGGGGCGTCCTGCTTGTTTTCACCTACTTCTGAAAATCTTCGCGGAACGCCAAAAGTTTGTGCTTTTTAACTAAATTAGTACCAAAACCAACGCAACTACTCATAGCCGAGACCGTTAGCAAAAATATTGAAGCAACTAATTAGCTATAAATTGCATCTTAAAGAAAAAATTCAACTATGAAAACTTATAAATCTCTCATCTCTTTTGTAATAATTACTTTTCTTATTTCATGCAATAAAGAAAACCTTCATGACCAAATTGTAGACTTTAGTGATATGCCAGGAAAGCATATTAATGAAATGGAAATAGATAATAATAATGTTTTTTATTACGTAACAAGTGAAAGGGATACTTCGGTAGAAGTTCCTCTATATTCAAGTTCCATCCCATCAAAATCATATTTATCAAAAAGAGAAACTGAAACCAGTGATTTTGAGATTTTAGATGACGATTTCATTTTTGTTGACGAAATGCTTTTTGATAAGAATAATAACTTGTGGGCTAGAAATGCTAAAACAATTTATTTAAAGGAGGGTGACATTTACAGAAAAATTGTTGATTTACCTGATGATTCTGGATTATTCCGATTTATGACAGTTGACAATGAAAACAATATTTGGGCAGGAGGATTTACCGCACTATACAAAATTGATAATAATTTAAATATTGAGAAATTTACCGATGAAAATTCTCCTCTTAACAGTCCTGTGACCAACATCCATGTGGACAAGGACAATAATATCTGGCTTGCTTTATGGAATAATCAGGGTGTTTTAAAAATTGAAAAAGATAAATGGATAAACTATAATTCGGAAAATTCGAATATTACTACTCAAAACATTTGGTGTCTTGTAACAGACAAGGACAATAATTTATGGATTGGCACAGGACACGACAACCAACAAATTTCGCTAATGAGATTTGATGGTGAAAAATGGGAAACTATAAATCCCCGAGACAATAACAATAAAATTATTACCGGAACTGTCCGCAAACTTTTTGCTGATGAAAATAAAATTTATGTGGTTTCCGAGAAAGTTGAAAATATGGCTTTTTCAAGTAATGTATTGTTGACTTTCGATGGGACAAACTGGAATAAGATTAATGAGGTGCCAGAAGATGATGGAATTGCAGACCTGAATATTGACAATTTTAGACAAAAGGTTTGGATAAGAACTTTAAACAAAGGAATTTTTGAGTTACCGAAATAAAAATACTTTTGCTAATAATTAAGCGTTCTGCCGCGATGCAATGCCCAATTTGAAACTCCCGAAATTTCGGGATTGACAGAACCGGTGTTGCAGCATCTTTACCAAAGTTCGCAGCATTGGAAAAGTTTATTCACACAAATTAAAAAGAATGAAAAGAAAAGCAATATACATTATCCTTTTGACTGGAATATTGTCCTGTCAGGTCCAACAAAAGGAACAAACAACTGAGGCAGTATCAAAATCTCAAAGTATTGAAAGGTATGAAGCCATAAATCAACAGTTAAATGCTACTGAAAATTGTATTATATGTGATTCAACTCAAATTTTTAAAACAGTTGAGGATGTTTTAAACATGACTCGATTTAAAAACAAGGTAGTTTATCTGGATTTTTGGGGAACAAGGTGCAGCCCATGTATTGAAGAATTCAAATTTCTGCCCGATTTAAAGAATAAATTTCAAAATGAACCTGTTGAATATTTGTATATTGTAACGTACGATGAGAAAAAGGAATGGAATTCCTATCGGGAAAAGTTATGGAAAATGTTAATTGCAAAACATAAATTAACGGGTGTAAACTTACTTATTTCCAAGGGTGCAAAACATCGTTTTTATGCTAAATACAGTAACATTGTTGACCCTAAATGGGCGGACATGGTTCCTGTTTACCTATTATTTAACAAACAGGGAAAAGTTGTGAATTTTGTTTCACCCCGACCTTCAAGTAAAGAAGTTTTATATTCAGAAATTCAAGAGTTGCTAAATGAACAATAAATGTTTTTGGTAAGCTTTTTTGAATCCTGTTTCTCTGTATACAAATTGAAAAAATAATTAAACCCTAAAAAGGGACTGATGAAAGAAAAAGTGAAAATAAAAACAGCAATAATTGGAATACTTTTATTCTCAGGCATTAATTTAAGCGCTCAGCGTTTTGAGGTTGGAATTGCAGCAGGTTTTGACATGGCAAATTTGCATCTTACAAATTCTCCGGAAAACAATTTTATACACACGATTTCCCCAATTGCAACCTTCAATATAAACGGATTTCTAAGTTTTAAGAATAAAACTTTTTGGGGATTATCCGTTGAGCCGGGATTTATCAGAAAAGGATGGAGTCAGTCATTCAATTCAAATGACCCGAAAAATAAATTGAGGTTGTATTATTTACAAATGCCTGTTTTATCCGACTTTTATTTAACAGACAGGTTGTATTTGTCGGTTGGCCCTGAAATCAGTTATCTGATAAACGCCAAAAACAAATATGATTCAAACACTCAGGATATTGCAGAATATCTTCACCGGTTCGAATTGTCAGGTATGGCAGCAATTGGTTTCAGAATGAGTGAAACCATGAGCATAAGTTTTCGATATAGCCATGGATTGACTGAAATTTCAGAAGACATTATGTGGACCTACCCGGAACCAGGCAGTGCAAATGAGGCAAAGGATTACAATCAGTATTTTCAGGTTTTAATAAAAATGAGAATAAAAAACTGGCGTTGACATTTTACAAATTACATTGCCGTATCTGCGCGGTGTTGTTCTCCGGGGCCACGCCCGGTTGTTTTATCCCTGGTTTTGGAAGACAATTGTAAAAAAACTGCAATTACAAATGGTAAGTGAGTGTTGGCGTCCAGGACAGAGCGACAACTCCACTTGCCAACCCGGGACTCCACTTGTCGCATTCCGTCACGATGATTGTCGCATCTGCACTGCCCGGC
>JAFGGF010000188.1 GCA_016930735.1 Prolixibacteraceae bacterium | reverse complement strand
TATAATACCTCTGCCTGGGAAAACTCCAGTAAAATGGAATTTACATATGATGGAAATCTGAACCTGATTGAAATGAACATTTTTTCGTGGAACAGTGAATCAGGGCAATGGTCAAACACAGGAAAAACAGAATACACTTATGATTCCAACAACAATTTAACTTTAATAACATTTTCGTATTACGTTGAATACCTGGGTGGCTGGAATACTTTATACAAATATGAATATGGTTATGATGCTTCCGGCAACCAGATTCTGGAAGCATCATATTCATGGAATTTGATAAGTTCAGCATGGATTGGTGAATATAAAATGCAAACTGTATATAACCAATACGGGAATAAAACAGAAATATCATCTTTTGAATGGAGTAAACTTGGCAATACCTGGAGAGAATCGGGAAAAATGAACATGCAATACAACAACTTGAACCAGGTTACCAACTTTATTGCTTACGATTGGGATACAATTGCTTCACAATGGATAAATAATTATAAGGGTGATTTTGTAACTGATGGCTATGGTAACGTAACCCAAGTTTTGAGCGCCGACTGGAATTTATTGACCAGCCAATGGGATTATTACTGGAAAGAACAGTATTTATATAACAATGCTTACGCTTATAATGACCTTGTCCTTCCGAATTTATACCTGGGGGATTATGAATATTACTGGATGATGGATTATAATCCATTCAGCCATATGTTAACTGAATATGAAGAATATGTAAATGAAAATGATATATGGGCCTTATCTTCCAAATCGAAATATTTTTATTCACCGATACAGATTTCAAATGTCGAAATCTCAGAAACCGGTTTGTTAAAGGTGTTCCCTAATCCGGCCTCTGATGCACTGACTTTTCGGTATACCGGACCGGAACAGGAACTGAATTTAAAAATGTTTGACAGCCAGGGTAAATCCTACATCGATAAAATATTTTCAAATACAATAAATATAAACACATCGGTAGTCCCCAACGGATTATATTTTTACAGAATTTCCGGAAACGGAAATATTCTTGAATCAGGGAAAATTATAATTAAACATTAAATATTGCATCGCTTTTAACTTTTCCCGGTTTTCCATGTTTTATCAAAAAAAACAATTTTACAGATGAAAAAAATTGCCGGAATTTTACATGCAATTAAATCAGAAATAAATCCGGGATTGGTATTATTATTTACTACTGTTGCAGCAATGATAATAGCCAATTCTCCGCTAAGTGATCTATATTCAAAGTTATTCGAAGAAACAAAAATCACCATTGATTTTAATCTGTGGTCTTTATCGAAACCTTTGTATTACTGGATTAACGATGGTTTAATGGCCGTATTTTTCTTTTTGGTAGGATTGGAGATCAAACGGGAAATATTAATCGGCGGTTTATCACAGCCCAAAAAAGCCTTACTTCCGATTGTAGCCGCAGCGGGCGGAATGGCAGTTCCGGCATTGCTTTTTATAACTTTTAACCTGAATGATGCAAATCATATAAATGGTTGGGCTATTCCTATGGCAACAGATATTGCATTTGCACTAGGTATTCTGGCATTGTTAAAGAGCAGGGTACCGGTTGAATTAAAAATATTTATAACCACTTTAGCCATTGTTGACGATATAGGAGCTGTAATCACTATTGCTGCCTTTTATACAAGCGATATTTCCGTTTTTTATTTGTTGGCTGCCCTTGTTGGCTGGGTAGTCCTTTTCGTACTGAATAAAGCAGGTGTACGTGTTTTTTGGGTATTTATCCTGATTGGTATACTTGGTGTCTGGTATCCGCTTTTAAAGTCGGGTGTTCATGCCACTGTTGCCGGAATTCTGGTAGCTTTTACAATTCCTATCGACCGAAAATATGATATCAGTGAATTCACTTCAAGAGCAGGTGAAGTTTTAAAAAGAATACGCGAAAATTCAGGTTTGGAAGAAAAAACTATTTTAAAAACACAACAATACGAGGAAATTGAAAAGCTAAAAACTTATTGCGAAAAAGTGAGTTCACCTCTTCAGAATCTGGAACACGGGCTGCATAACTTCACTTTTTATTTTATTATGCCGCTGTTTGCTTTTGCCAACACAGGAATCCGGTTTAAAGGAATCGACTTTGGTTCTCTTATCAGTAATAACTTGTCGATCGGTATTTTTACAGGTTTGTTTTTAGGAAAGGTAGCAGGAATTCTGTTGTTTGTATGGATATTCCATAAGCTCAGACTGGTATCGCTTCCAAAATCTTTAAACTGGAACCACATAATTGGTGCAGGATTTCTGGCGGGAATTGGTTTTACCATGTCGATATTTATTACCGACCTGGCTTTTCATGGTGATGAGTTAATTGTAATTTCAAAACTTTCTATACTGATCGCGTCGTTGTTAGCCGGAATTACGGGTTATTTTATTTTAAGAAGGTCCCTTTAATACCGGTTTATTCTTCAAAAAACAAATCCTCTTTAATCCGTTCAATCCGGGTTAAAGCATAATTGATATTTTTTGCTGCTTCACCACCCTCTATCAGGTACGACCGGTAATAGTTCAATGCCAGAGTTTTATTAAAGTTAAATTCTTCATAGGTGGTAGCAATTTCAAAAAGAATTTCAAAATTGGTAGGATCCTGTTCATACGATTCTTTTAAAGCTGCAATTGATTCTTCAAATTTACGCTGCATCCCGTAAATCTGGCCCAGGTGGTGGTACATTTCGGGCAGGTAGGAAGGTGTTGCTGCTTCAATGGCTGCCTGCATAAAATCTTCAGCCAGTTCAAAATCGGCAAGTTTCTTATTACATAGGCTCAAATAAAACAGTACGATAGGGTCGTTAAAAGTCATAGCCATACACTGATCCAGAACTTCAATAGCCTCCTTTTCGGTTTTATTAAAATACAGGCATATCCCGTAATTTTTTAAAATTTCATACTCTGGTATAGAATTTTCAAGAAGAGATTTGTAAGCTAAGCTTGCATTTTCATATTTTTTATTCGCAAAATAAAAATTCCCGATTTTCTGTAATAATTCCGGATTTTCAGGGAATTCAGCCAATCCTTTAAGCAATGCAACCTCTGCCAGACCCTGTTCCTTTTGCCTTAAATACAAAGTATGAAGGCTGGTATAAACGGTTAAGTCGCGTGGATTCTTTTTTAACAGGCCTTCGTATAATTGAACAGCAAGGCTATCGTTTGCCCTGGTTTTGGCAACACAAAATGCATATTGTTTATTCCAGAAAACGTTGGAACTGTCTTTCTCATAGATATCAGTAAATACTCTTAAAGCATTTTCATAATCTTTTAAATTGATATAGGTTGCGCCAAGTTTTGCAGCAATTGTCAGGTTTTCAGGAGCAATTCTATTTGCCTGCTGAAAAAACAACACTGCGTCATTATGGTTATCAAGTTTTGTTAAAACCTCAGCCAATTCCTCCAGAATATTTACATTTTCGGAGTTTATGGTGTTTGCATTAAAAAAAGATTCGGCAGCCTTTTGATATTGCTGTTGGAGGTTGTAAACCATTCCCTGTTTCATATATAAATCTGCAGAAGGCGACCTGTTAATCCGGTTCCCAATTTCATTTAAAGCCTGCTGATATTTTTTATTCAGAATTAAAAGATCAATTTTTTCCTGTGAGAAAGAGTTTAAACCTAAGAGTAAAATAAGGATAGTTACTAATTTTTTAAAAAGGCGCATGGTCTGTTATTTTATAAATTTAGGTTCAGAATTAATTACTGAAGCTGAAAATTAATTGGCACAGTATAACTTACATTAACTTTTTTACCTTCCTGTTTGCCGGGCCTCCATTCGGGCAGCGAGTTAATAACCCTCAGAGCTTCCTTATCAAGGCTTGGGTAAACACCTTCGGCAACTGAGGCATTTTTTACATACCCATCTTTTGCAATGATAAATGACACAAAAACTCTCCCCTGTATATTTTCACTTACAGCATCTTCCGGATATTGGATTGTATTTGAAATATATTTCCTCATGGCATTTTCCCCTCCCGGGAATCTCGGCATTTCTTCAACAATTGCATAAACCGGCCCATCAATAAGTTTATCTTCTTTTTTGCTCAGTTCGAGAAATCCCAGGCTATCCAAATCAACTGTAAAATCTTTGTTATCGGCAAAAAGCGATTTTATTTTATCCAATTCTTCAAACGAACCTTTAATTTTTAATTTTCCATTGATAAGCGAAAGTTTCATATCCTGAAATTCGCTGACAGGGATAATTTCAACCATTTCTTTCTGTTCACAGGCAAAAGCAATAACCAAACCTGCAGCTATCAGGATCCCTGAAATCAGCTTAGTGTTGGCAAATCGTGCAGACCTGATCCTGGATAACATTTTTAAACGGCTTTTTATCAAAGAATAATTGAAATTATTGGCAATTACCAACTGCCCCCCAACAAACTGGTTTAAAAGCATTTTTTTATAATATGCAAAATTAACTCCTGAATGAATGACTGCCTGGTCGGCCAGGTATTCATGGTTTTCACGAACAGCCCTTTGTAACATCCATATAAATGGATTAAACCAATGAAATGCAGTAAGAATCTCAATTATCAGAATATCAAAAGAATGGCCTTGTCTAACATGTTCTTTTTCATGTAAAAGCAATCGCGGGTACTCTTCAGTGTCTGCAAGACCCTTGCTGATAAAAATATAATTCAGGAATGAAAACGGGCTAATTTTTTCTTCTATTGTAATTATTCTGTAAATGCCCGACTTTTTTGAAGGATTATTGGCTATTAATTCCAGAACCCGGCTTAACCTGAAAATAAACCGGATCAGGAAAATTACTACAATACCAATGTAGATATAAATAATGGTATGATATGATAAGATGACATGCTCAAGTGTCCCCGACAGGTCTCTTCCGTATACCGTAACTGCTTCAATCAGGTTACGGTAAGGAGTAACCGTAATTTCAGAAAGGATTACCGGCCCGGGATTATAAATTTTAAATTTAAGGAATGGAAGGATTATTGAAAAAAACAGTGAAGCAAGTAAAAAAAACCTGTTCAGTTTAAAAAATGTTTCTCTCCGAAGTAATAAAACATAAATGACTGAAAATAAAGCCAGGCTGAATCCTGATTCCAGAATAAAATTTACCCCGTTATTCATCTTTTCGTATATTTTCGTTTTCCAAATCGCGTTTTACATCATCAATCATTTCATCCAGGTCAGAAAGGCTCATATTATCTTCCTTTGCGAAAAACGAAACCATTTCCTGGAACGATCCGCTGAAGTAATTCCGCATAAAATTTCTCATGTAACTACGGGTATATTCCTTTTTGGAAATCACCGGAAAATATTCATGGGTTTTGCCATAAGCTGTATGGTCAACAAATCCTTTTTTTTCAAGGATACGAATGATGGTTGAAACCGTATTGTAGGCTGGTTTCGGGTCTGGGATTTCATCAATCAGGTCCTTTACAAATCCTTTTTCAAGCTCCCAGAGTATCTGCATTACCTGTTCTTCTGCCTTTGTCAGTTCCTTCATCTTTTCTGATTTAATATGATGTGGTGAAATTAGCAAAAACCATGCCTGATACTAAGTTATTAGTTGATAAACTAAATTATTAGTTTTACACGTACCAGAGATAACAGTTATAAAATAAAAAAACTTCCCTCTCAATAAAGAAAGGGAAGCCACTAATTGAATAAATATAATAAATGAATATGGAGCTTTGTTTATTGCAGAGTAAAATTAATGGAAGCGTTAAAAAATACCCTGACAGGGTTTCCCCTTTGCATACCCGGTCTGAACTTGGGAAGGCTTTTAATCACGCGCAGAGCTTCCTGATCAAGTGATTTATCGACACTGCGGGTTACTTCAACATTGGAAACCGACCCATCGGTATCAACGACAAACTTAACAAATACCCTTCCTTGAATTCCGTTTTCCTGGGCCATAACCGGGTATTTTACATGGTCATTAATATAAGCATAAAGCGCCCTGGCCCCTCCCGGGAACTCAGGTTGTTGTTCCACAATTGTAAAGATTTTTTGCTCTTCAACTTCTTCTTCTTCCTCTGCCTGAATAATGGGAGCAATATTGATAATTGTTTCATCATCGGCTTCGGTACTTTCAATATCAAGCTCTTCATCCAGTTCCACATCATCGTCAACAATTGTCAATATTTCAACAACTGTTGGTTTAGGCGGTGGCGGCGGTTTCACTTCCTGTTCACGGGTAACAGGAATAAATTCTTCTTCTACTTCCTGCATTGTTAACTCTCCAAGTGACGATGCTGCTGATGGTTTGCTTGTCCATTCAAAGGCCAGCAATGTAGCTCCCAATGCTACAACAAGACCTATCAGTAAAAAGGTATTCCTTTTATTTTCAAGGTCGGCTTTTTTTGACTTTTTTGGTTCCATGATTCTTAATTTATTTGGTTAAAAATTAATTTAATTCAAACTTAACCGGCAAGATAAATTCAACATCAACCTGTTTTCCCCTGACTTTACCAGGTTTCCAGGCGGGCAACATTTTTACTACCCTGAGAGCTTCTTCATCCAAAAGCGGATGAACTCCTTTTTTAATTTCGACATTGCTTACTTTCCCAATCTGATTAATTACAAACTGAACATAAACTATACCAGTAATACTATCACGTTTAGCAATTTCAGGGTACTGAATATTTTGTAAAACAAATTCCTGAAGCGCTTTCATACCACCGGAAAATTCCGGAGTTTCTTCCACTAACTTATAAACCTGCTTTTCTACAGGTTCCTGTGCTTTTAATCCATATCCGGCAAACAGTATTAAAAGCACTAATAACCACAGTTTCTTTTTTGTTTTCATAATGCATCAACTATTTAATCCGATATAAAAACTAATCTGTTAGTTTTAAAACTAAAAATTTAGTTCATGAAGACATAAAAACAATTTTTATGCCACAAACGATCATTTTAGTTAAATAACTAAAAATATAGTTTAAATAATTTCGAATGAATCTTTATCCTGAAGCAAAGGGAATTTTTTCCGAAAATTATGAAGCCCGGAAAAAGATATTTTAAAAGAATGAATTTTTTCTTCGGATCCTAGAAAATGTCCGAAACCTTTGGCATCGATCATTGCTGAATCGCCAAGATAGTTTAAACCCGTTCCGTCGCTTCCAATCCGGTTAACACCAAAACAATACGATTGATTTTCAATTGCCCTCGCAGCCAGGAGGTTTTTCCAAACGTGGTGACGTGGCGAAGGCCAGTTAGCCATATAAATCAAAATATCATAATCTTCCTGATTCCGGCTCCATACAGGAAACCGAAGGTCGTAACAAATCAACGGGCAAACTTTCCAGCCCTTATATTCTACAATTAGTTTATTTTTTCCGGCAATATAATGGTTGTGCTCGTCGCCCATGGTATATAAATGCCTTTTATCATAGTATTCAGTTTTCCCATCCGGAGTTATAAATAAAGCCCTGTTATACATTTTCCCCTGATCTTTGATAATGAGGCTTCCAGTAATTGCAGTATTCAAATCGCGGGATTTGTTTTTCATCCACTGAACCGAATTCCCGTCCATAAATTCAAACAAAGCCGAAGGATTCATAGAAAAACCGGAAGTAAACATTTCAGGAAGTATAATCAGGTCGGTTTCCCCCAATCCTTTCAATAACGAATCAAGTTTTTGTAAATTTCCTAAAGGATCTTCCCACAAAATATCAAATTGTACAATTGTTATTTTAAGATTTTCCTTCATATTAAAATCTGTTTATAACAGAAATCCCGGTATTCTGAAATTTATCCATTTCCATAAGTTCAATAATCCCTTTTTCCAACGACAATGTTTTTCCCACCAGTTTTTGAGGATCCAGTTTTCCTGATTTTATCAATTCAAAAACTGCATCATATCTAAATGCCTGCATTCCGTGGCTTCCGATTACTTCCAGTTCATTTGCCAGAACCAGGTCCATTGGAATTTTTGGATGTTGGTGGTCGCCGGTCATTAAACCAACCTGGATATGTTTTCCCCTTTTTCTGAGGCAGGCAATTGAATTAAAACAGGTTTCCTGGCTCCCAAGGGCATCAACCGAAACATGTACCCCCCTACCCGATATTTCCTTAATTGCCTCCACAACACCAGGTGTTTTTTTTGCATTGATTTTAAAGGCTGCTCCGAGCGAAATGGCAAGATTTAATTTCTTTTCGTCAATATCAACGGCAATAACATTAGCTCCGGCAGCATGTGCAATCATTATTGCAGAAAGTCCAACACCACCGCACCCGTGCACTACAATCCACTGACCGGGTTGTATTTTCCCCTGATCGACTACTGCCCGGAATGAAGTTATAAACCGGCATCCCAGGCTGGCTGCAGTTACAAAATCAATTTCATCGGGAAGTTGAACAAGGTTAATATCTGCATAACCAACTGCAACAAATTCAGCAAATGATCCCCAGGCTGTAAAACCCGGCTGGAACTGAAAATCGCATACCTGATGGTTTCCACTCAGGCATTCAGGGCAACAACCACATCCACAAACAAAAGGCATTGTAACCCGTTCGCCGCCTTTCCAATTTTTGACATTTGAACCAACTTCAACTATGGTTCCTGCCAACTCATGCCCGGGGACATGCGGTAAAACAATATCCGGATCATGCCCCATCCAGCCATGCCAGTCGCTCCGGCAAATACCGGTTGCTTCCACTTTAATTATTACATCATCTTCAGGGCAAACCGGGTAAGGAACATTTTCGATTGTGATTTGCCCTTTGAATTCTTTGTAGATTGCTGCCTTCATTAGCTTAATATTCGATGTTGGATAATGAACTACCCCGCCGCAGAGCAGCGGGGTATCAGTGCCCTCTCTAAAAGAGGGCTAATTGAGTCGACTTGTGGAGTACTTTGTAC